>JAEDLA010000245.1 GCA_016295545.1 Oscillospiraceae bacterium
GCCTGCCTGCGGTCAGTCGCCTTGATTGACGAAACGCTATCAGACAACTTTTTCATCAGAACGATATGGAATTAGTATGAAATTATCAGCAGTAGGTATGGGAGACAGAGTCCCCCGTAATTATGAATCGAGTCCAAGCTCAAAAGCTCTGAAATTATTGGCTATAAGGTGAGCCTTTGATGACGGAACAACCTTTTCAACAGCTTTCTTGACTGTCTCAGGAGAAAAAATTCCTGTTTCCTTAATAAGCTTTCCAAGAAGGATAATATTCGAGCCGCCTTTAAGGTTATTTTCCTCAGCAAGCTGTGAGGAAGGAATATAGAAGCAGCTGATGTCATTTCTTGAGCATTCCGAATCAATAAGCGTACTGTCAATAAAGGCAGTTCCACCGGGCTTTACAGTGCTGATAAACTTATCATAGGAGGGCTGATTCATTGCAACAAGAATATCCGGAGCAAGAACCAGCGGTGAACCGATAGGCTTGTCGGAGATACATACGGAGCAGTTTGCCGTACCTCCTCTCATTTCAGGGCCGTATGAGGGCAGCCATGAAAGCTCCCTGTTATCCATAAGACCGCAGTAAGCAAGAATTTTTCCGGCAAAGAGAACACCCTGTCCTCCGAATCCGGCAAGAAGAATCTCAGTAGTCATTACTTATTGCCCTCCTCATCAGCGGTAATATCCTTATAAACTCCGAGAGGATAATAAGGAATCATCTCGTCCTGAAGTCTCTTTAAAGCTTCAAGAGGAGAAAGTCCCCAGTTGGTGGGACAGGTGGAAAGAACCTCAACGATAGAGAATCCCCTGCCTGCTTTCTGGTTCTCGAAAGCCTTTCTTATAGCCTTTTTGGCTTCACGGATATGGGGAACTGTGTCAACAGCCACTCTCTGTGCAAGAGCAGTTCCCGTCAGTGTGGAGAGCATCTCGCATACACGTACAGGATAGCCGGCAAGCTCAGGATCACGTCCGAAAGGAGTAGTCTGAGTAACCTGACCGGGAATAGTTGTAGGAGCCATCTGACCGCCCGTCATGCCGTAGATAGTGTTGTTTATAAAGATAACAACGATGTTCTCTCCTCTTGTTGCACTGTGAACAGTTTCAGCAGTACCGATAGCGGCAAGGTCTCCGTCTCCCTGATATGTAAACACAAACTTGTCGGGATTAGTTCTCTTTACGCCTGTTGCAACAGCCGGAGCACGTCCGTGAGGAGCTTCTATCATATCACAGTTGAAGTAATCGTAAGCCATAACTGAGCAGCCAACAGGACAAATTCCAACAGTGTCGCCCTCGATACCCATTTCATCAATGACCTCGCAGACTAATCTGTGAACAATACCATGAGTACAGCCGGGACAATAGTGAGTAGGAACATCAATAAGTGATTTTGGTCTTTCAAAAACAACAGCCATTACTTAGCACCTCCTGATTTTTTGATTTCCTCCAGAACCTCAGCGGGAGTAGGAATAACGCCGCCTGTTCTGCCGAAGAATCTGACAGGCTTTGAGCAGTTGATAGCAAGCTTGACATCGTCTATCATCTGTCCCATTGACATTTCAACGCACAGCAGCTCAGAAGCAGTTGCGCAAGCCTTGTTTATCTCCTTAACAGGGAAAGGCCATAATGTCTTAGGACGGAACATACCGGCTTTTATGCCCATTTCTCTTGCTTCATTGACAGCTGATTTAACTACTCTTGCAGTTGCTCCGTAAGCACAGAGGAGGATATCGCAGTCGTCAGTGAGATAAAGCTCAGCGTCAGTCTCATTTTCCTTTACAATCTCGTATCTTTTGAAGCGCTCCACAACAGTTTTCTCAAGACCGTCCGGCTGGAGGTACAGTGAGTTGATGATGTGGTGCTCTCTCTTGAATTTATGGCCGTCAGCCGCCCATGAGCTTTTATCGGGAAGCTCTGCGGAAGTTTCAGGGAATGTAACAGGCTCCATCATCTGACCGAGCAGACCGTCAGCAAGAATCATTGCCGGCATTCTGTACTTGTCAGCAGTATCGAAAGCCTTAGTTACCATGTCCACCATTTCCTGAACGGAGGAGGGAGCAAATACAAGGATATGGAAATCACCATGTCCCATAGCTCTTGTAGCCTGCCAGTAGTCAGCCTGAGAGGGCTGGATTCCTCCAAGTCCCGGGCCGCCTCTCTGAACGTTGATAATAAGTGCAGGAACATCTGAGCCTGCAAGGTAGGAGATACCCTCTGCTTTAAGGGAAACTCCGGGAGATGAAGATGAAGTCATAGCTCTCACTCCTGTGGAAGCAGCACCGAGAACCATGTTAATAGCAGCAATTTCAGATTCAGCCTGAAGGAAAACTCCTCCTGCCTTATGCATACGCTTAGCCATATAAGCGGCAAGCTCAGTCTGAGGTGTAATAGGGTAGCCGAAGAAGCATTTGCAGCCTGCACGGATAGCAGCCTCTGCAAGAGCCTCATTGCCCTTCATAAGATTTCTTTCCAAAGCCAGAACAGCTCCTTTCAACTATAAAAATTACTTTTCAACAACGATAGCGCAGTCAGGACACATCACAGCGCACATAGCGCAGCCAATGCAGGCGGCTTCGTCAGTACATACGGAGTAAAAATATCCCTTCTGGTTACGCTTCTCTTTCTGGAGCGAAACTATTTTTTTAGGACAAGCCGATGTACAAAGACCGCAGCCCTTGCATCTTTCGGTAATAACCGTCATTTTAGCCATTTATGCAACAGCTCCTTTCTTATCCGGACAGCTCCGGTATATTGTATTATCTCTCCCACAGCGGCTTGACATAGA
>JAEDLA010000246.1 GCA_016295545.1 Oscillospiraceae bacterium
AAAGTAAAAATGATTTCAATGTGAGAGTTACGTCAGAATTAATCGAAAAAACCTACACTTGGGAATATAAGAAAGGATATTTGTGCATATTGCTATAATTTTACTGAAAAAATTGTAAAATACGGCAGATTCTATTGACATGAGGGCTGTAATTTGCTATAATAGCCTTATTACTTTTGATTCAGATATTTCAGAGATACAGAAAAGATAAAAAGGAGACCTGCGGAACTGAATCCGCTTATTATCATGAATAGTAAAAGAGACCGGTATAAAAGAATAATTTCGTTTTTTTCGGCAATAGTTCTTGTGATGATACTTACCGGAATTTTCGGTGTTTTCTGGTATGAGCACTACAGTGATACTATTGTCCTGCCTTTCTACAGACGTGGAAACTGGGTGCTTATAGCTGTCTACTGCGTTCTTACAGCAATTTTTTTCAAGGCGTACGGCGGCTTCAAGCTGGGCTACCTGAAAAAAACAGATATGCTCTATTCACAGCTTATTTCAATGGTATGCGTGAATGTGCTGACCTATTTCCTTATCAGCCTTATCGGACGTGACTTCATGAAAGGTATGCCGGTGCTGATAATGACCTTTATTGATTTTGCAGTGCTTGCGGTATGGACCTTTGCTACCGGAAAGATATATTTTCTCATATATCCGCCGAGACGGCTCATAATCCTTTACGGCAGTCATCAGGCGGCTTCGCTGGTGTTCAAAATGAGTCAGCGTGTGGACAAGTATATGATATGTGAGTCAGTCAGCATCAGCGAGGACAAGCAGCATATCCAGCAGCTTATCATGAAGTATGAGGGCGTTATTATCTGCGATATTCCGGCTGAAATGAGAAACGACTACATTAAATTCTGCTTTGAGCACTCTATCAGAGCGTATATAGCACCGAAAATATCAGATATTATTATAAGAGGTGCTGATGATATACGCCTTTTCGATACACCGCTGCTGCTTTGCCGCAATTACGGACTTGCTTTTGAACAGCGTCTTGTGAAGCGTATTTTTGACATAGCCTTTTCAATTGTTGCCCTTGTTGCGGCACTGCCTTTCATGCTTATCTCAGCAGCTGCCGTAAAGCTTTATGACGGCGGTCCTGTGTTCTACAAGCAGAAACGCCTTACCATTGACGGCAGGGAGTTTTATGTGTACAAATTCCGCAGCATGATAGTGGACGCCGAAAAAAACGGTATTCCCCAGCTTTGCAGCGAGGAGGACAGCCGTATTACTCCTGTGGGAAAGGTGCTGAGGAAATTCCGCATTGATGAGTTTCCGCAGCTTCTCAACATTCTGCAGGGAGATATGTCCGTTGTAGGTCCTCGTCCGGAAAGACCGGAGCTTACAAGCGAATATGAAAAGGAAATGCCTGAATTTTCCTACAGACTTAAAGTCAAGGCAGGTCTTACCGGCTATGCGCAGGTTACGGGAGTTTATGATACTTCGCCCTACGACAAGCTGAAAATGGACCTTATGTATATAGAAAATTATTCGCTGCGCATGGATTTGCAGATTATTCTTATGACACTGAAAACCATGCTTTTTCCAGGAAAAACAAATGCTGAGGCAGAGGAGGGGGTTCTTCCTCCCGATCAGCACACCAACAGAAAAGAGGAAAACGACAAATGAAAACAACAGCAGTCATTATGGCAGGCGGCAGAGGCGAACGCTTCTGGCCCAAGAGCAGAAATTCCCGTCCGAAGCAGTTCCTTTCCCTAACAAAGGACGGAGAAACCATGATACAGAAAACGGTAAGGAGACTTCTCCCTCTTGTTGAAATGGAGGATATCTTCATCGTTACCAATTCTGCTTATATCGGACTTGTTCACGATCAGCTGCCTGATATCCCGAAAGAAAACATTCTTGCTGAGCCGTGCGCAAGAAATACAGCTCCCTGTATTGCCTTTGCAGCAGCTGTTATCAGCAGAAAGTATGAGGACGCAGTTATGCTGGTGCTGCCCTCAGACCACCTTATCAGCTACGAGGAGCTTTATGTAAGCACTCTTAAAAAAGCCATTGCAGTGGGAACTGCCGGAAAAAATCTTGTAACTATCGGAATTACTCCGGCTTATCCTGAAACAGGCTACGGCTATATCAATTTCAGCAGCCGCACAGCAGAGGGAAATTACGATGCCTACGAGGTAGCACGTTTTGTTGAAAAGCCTGACCTCCCTACTGCAAAGGAGTACCTTGCTTCCGGAAAATATCTCTGGAACAGCGGTATGTTCGTATGGAAAATTTCTTCGATCATGGAGAATTTCAGGGAGCTTATGCCTGAGGTATACTCCGGTGCCGTAAAAATCGGCGAAGCTTTCGGCACTGACAGCTTCAATGATGTTCTTCAGCGTGAATTCAGCGCATTTCCAAGCGAGTCAATTGACTTCGGCATTATGGAAAAGGCGCAGAATATCTACACTATTCCCGGCAGCTTCGGTTGGGACGATGTGGGCAGCTGGCTTGCTGTTGAGCGTATCAATGACGTTGATGACGACAAAAATTATATCGAGGGCGATGTTATTTCTGTAGGCTCCGAAAGAACTACTATCTGCGGCGGAAAACGTCTCATTGCCGCTGTGGGCGTTGAGGATATTATTATTGTTGATACGGACGATGCAGTCCTTATCTGTTCCAAGAATAATACTCAGGACGTTAAAAAGGTCATTGCAAAGCTCAATGAACAGGGCAGGACAAATCTTGTATAATCTGTATAATCTCAGAGCTGAAAAGGCTCTTATCAATTTAAAATAAGGAGATAATTTCTATGAAAA
>JAEDLA010000247.1 GCA_016295545.1 Oscillospiraceae bacterium
TCTTGACCGCCTTGAACTGAAAAATATCGAGCTTTATATAAACTCAATAGGATGCCCAAAGTGCCGTGCTGAATACCATAAGGCTCTCCGTGAATATTTCAGCAGCCGTGAGGAGGAGCTTTGCGATACCTGTCGTTCAAGACTTGAAAGAAATCCCATGAGGATTCTCGACTGCAAAAGTCCTGTTTGCAGTGATATTGCTAAAGATGCGCCCCTTATTATCGATTTTCTTTGTGATGAATGTAAAGATCATTTCGAGAAGCTGAAAGAATACCTTACTGTTCTCGGAATCGAATACAAGATAAATCCCAAAATTGTAAGAGGTCTTGATTATTACACCAAAACAGTATTTGAATTTGTTACAACAGAAATCGGCGCTCAGGGCACAGTCTGCGGCGGCGGTCGCTATGACGGACTTATTGAGGAGTTAGGCGGTAAACACGTTCCTGCACTGGGTTTTGCTATGGGTATCGAACGTCTCCTTATTACTATGGATAAGCAGAATGCTAAATATCTCCCCTCCAAAAAGTGTGATATTTATTTTGCTGCAATGGACGATGAAGCATTAAAAAAAGCTATGGAGCTTTGCTTCGGACTGCGTGAATATGGCTATCGTGCAGAGTATGATGTTGTCGGCAGAGGATTAAAGGCTCAGATGAAGTACGCTAATAAGATTGGCGCTGTTTTCACAATGGTTCTTGGCAGCAATGAGCTTGAAAAAGGTATGGCTAAACTGAAAGGAATGGAAACAGGCAAGGAAACTAATCTCAAACTTGATGATAAATTTGCAGATAATTTCGATTCAGTTTATATAGATAAAATGCTTGATACTATTGATGAAGCTGCTATTGCTCTGACCGAAGCTAAAAATTTTAAGGAGAATGAAGAAAATGGCTGATAGTATGAAAGGTCTGAAACGTACCTGTTACTGCGGTGAGGTTTCAGAAGTAGGCAAGGAAGTTGTTGTTGCCGGATTTGTTGACAGAGTTCGTGACAAAAATAAAATTATTTTTATTATTCTGAGAGACAGAACAGGTATTGTTCAGCTTACTTTTAACGATGATACTGACCGTGCCGTTTTTGAAAAAGCCTCGTCATGCAGAAGCGAGGACGTTATAATGGCTAAGGGAAAAGTGGCTCAGCGTGATGAATTTAATTTCAATGATGAAATAAAAACAGGTCGTATCGAGATTCTTGTTGACGAGCTGAGAGTTCTTTCAAAAGCACAAACACCTCCTTTTGCAATTACCGATGAAACAAAGGTTAATGAGGAACTTCGCCTGAAATACCGTTATCTCGATTTAAGACGTTCACCTTTACAGAAGAATCTGATAATGCGTCATGAGATTGCAAGAATTACAAGGGAGTATTTCTACGAAAATAATTTTCTTGAAATTGAAACTCCCATGATGATGAAGTCTACACCTGAGGGCGCAAGAGATTATCTTATCCCCTCCCGTGTTCATAAGGGAAAATTTTACGCACTGCCACAATCTCCGCAGATTTATAAGCAGCTTCTGATGATAGCCGGTTATGACAGGTATATTCAGCTTGCCCGCTGTTTCCGTGATGAAGACCTCCGTGCTGACAGACAGCCTGAATTTACACAGATTGACCTTGAAATGTCTTTCGTCGATTCCGAGGATATTCAGGAATGCGTTGAGGGATTCATTCACAGACTTTTCAAGGAGCTTCTTGATGTTGATATTCCCACTCCCCTGCCAAAACTCACTTTTGCCGATGCTATGAACCGTTACGGCTCAGATAAACCAGATACACGTTTTGGCATGGAAATTCAGGATATTTCCGATACTGTCAGGGACATTGACTTTGTTGTATTCAGAAATGCTCTTGAGGAGGGCGGTTCTGTCCGTGCTATAAATGTTAAGAATGGTGCGGCAACATATACAAGAAAGGAAATTGACAAACTGACTGAACACGCAAAAGGTATAGGTGCTAAAGGTCTTGCTTATATACGCTGGGCTGATGAACCAAACTGCTCTTTCAAGAAATTCCTTGCAGATGGTGACCTTGAAAACATATGCAATGCTGTCGGTGCAGAACAGGGCGACCTTGTGCTTATCTGCGCTGATAAAACTAAAACTGTACTCTCAATTCTTGGTGCTCTCAGACTGATTGCAGGAAAGCGGCTTGGTGTTATTCCTGAGGATAAATATAACTTCCTGTGGATCACTGAAATGCCTTTCTTTGAGTATGATGAGGAAACCGGAAGCTGGGTTGCAGCTCATCACCCCTTTACTATGCCTATGGAGGAATGCCTCGATTATCTTGACTCTGATCCGGCAAATGTAAGAGCAAAAGCATGGGATCTCGTTCTTAATGGAACTGAGCTTTCAAGCGGATCTATGCGTATTACCGATTTTGAACTTCAGCAGAAAATGTTTGAGGCTCTTGGAATGACGGATGAGGAGATTCAGGCAAAATTCGGTTTTCTTGTGGACGCTTACAGATATGCAGCCCCTCCTCACGGTGGTATGGGAATCGGTCTGGACAGACTTGCAATGATTATGTGTAAGGCTGATAGTCTCCGTGATGTTACTGCTTTTCCAAAGGTTCAGAATGCCAGTGAGCTTATGTCGGAATGTCCCTCGGTTGTGGACAGTGACAGCCTTGATATTCTTGGTATTCAGGTTAAAGAATAATAATACTAATTCCATATCAACCTGTTGAAAAATTTGTCCGCTATCGTTCCGTCACTCTACGTTGACTGACCTTGAAAGGC
>JAEDLA010000016.1 GCA_016295545.1 Oscillospiraceae bacterium
ATGGGATTTCTTCTTTTGGCAGGCGTTTTTGGTGCGGCGGTTGCGGCAGCGGTATACATGATGAAGTTCAAAGGTAAGAAAATAACCGATGATACCGATTTATCTCAGCTCTCTGCAAAGGAGCGTGACTTGCTTCGTCTTAACAAGCAGAAAAAGAAGAAGTCTAAGAAAAAGAAAATTCGCAAAAAGCGAATTGTACCGAAAACAACTCAGAAAACGCTTCCTTACAAGAAGGTATGCGATGAATATATCATCAAGGTTGATGATAACAAGTTCAGCAAGACATACCGATTTGAGGATGTGAATTATACTATCGCAAAGCAGGAGGAACAGGAAGCGATTTTCCTTGCATACTGTTCTGTACTGAATTGCTTTGATACCTCTGCGGATATTCAGATTACGGTACATAACAACCGTGTGAATAAGGCGGATTTCAATAAAATGGTTCTCTTAAAGCACAAGGGTGACAGCTTTGACCATTATATCGACGTTTACAATGAAATGCTGGTTGAGAAGATGGAACAGGGACAGAACGGTATTATCCGCAATAAGTATATGACCGTTACGGTTCAGGCGGCAGACTTGGAAAATGCAAAGGCTAAGTTTGCTTCTATTGATTTGGAAGTGATAAACGCTTTCAAGAAAATCGGCTCGGTTATTACACCTCTTACGTCCTGTGAGAGAATGAGTATTCTTAAAGATATTTTCCGAGGCGTTGATGAAGAAATCCCCGTTCTCAGCAACAAGGATTTCAGCAGACAGGCTGAAAGAGCGTACTGCTGTCCCGATTATTTTGAGTTCAAAAAGGACTACTTTATGTGGAATGACAAGTATGCCCGTACAATGTTCATCAAGGATATGCCTGCAAGTCTGAAGGACAACATTCTGACGGATATTGCAAATACAAACCTTGATGTTATGGTGTCGATGAACATTGCTCCCGTTGACCCGTACAAGGCTCTGAAAATCGTTAATCACCAGCTTACCTCTATGAGAGCCAACAAATTACAGGCAGAGAAAAAGGCAATTCAGTCGGGGTATACCTCCGACGTTATCAATGAGGATTTGAAACACAGCCTTGTGGAAGCTGAGGAGCTTCTTGATGACCTCCGTTCAAAAAATCAGAAAATGTTCCTTGATAATATCATTATTATGGTAACAGCCGATGATTTTGAGGAACTTGAAAATAACACGGAAACCATTGAAGCGGTTGTAAGAAAGCATATCTGCTCCGTATCAATATTGAAATTTCAGCAAGAAAAGGGACTTCAATCGGTTCTTCCTCTCGGTAATTGTACGCTTAAAATCCGAAGAACACTTACAACAGAGAGTACGGCGGTGTTTCTCCCCTTTGCTTCAAAGGAAATTACGCATAAGAATGGAATGTATTACGGTCTGAACGCACTTTCAAACAATATGATTATCTTCAACCGCCTTATGCTGAAGAATCCCAACGGTTTCATTCTCGGTTCGCCCGGTTCAGGCAAGAGTTTTTCAGCGAAGCGAGAAATGCTGAACGTATTTCTTGCAACGGACGATGACATAATTATTATCGACCCAGAGCGTGAATACACAAACCTTGTGGAAGCCTTGAACGGCGAAACAATAAATGTTTCTCCTGCTTCTACAAACTTTATCAATCCCCTTGATATGTCGCAGAATTATTCCGATGACGAAAGTCCTCTCATTATGAAGTCCGACTTTATCCTTTCGTTCTGTGAGTGCCTTGTAGGTAAACAGGGGCTTACGGCAAAGGAAAAGACTATCATTGACCGCTGTCTGAATATCACCTATGCGGAATATTTGCAGGACTTCAATCCCGATAAAATTCCTACTCTTATGGATTTCTATGAAATTCTCAAAAATCAGCCCGAAAAGGAAGCACAGAGTCTTGCACTTTCCTTTGAGCTGTATATCAAGGGCAATCTGAATGTGTTTGCACACAAGACCAATGTGAACACAACAAACCGTGTTGTTTCCTATGACATTAATGACCTCGGCAAGCAGCTGAAAACGCTGGGTATGCTGATTGTTCTTGACTATGTATGGAACAGAATTACCGAAAACCGTGCACAGGGTAAGCGTACTTGGATTTATATGGACGAGATTTATCTGCTCTTTGCCAATGAATATTCCGCAAACTTTCTCTTTGAGCTTTACAAGAGAGCGAGAAAGTGGGGCGGTATTCCAACAGGCATTACACAGAATGTTGAAGATTTGTTGAAATCTGAAACCGCACGTTCAATGCTGTCAAATACTGATTTTGTTATGATGTTAAATCAGGCAACCTCTGACCGTATTCAGCTTGCAAAAATTCTGAATATTTCAGATAATCTTCTCACCTATGTTACGAATAGCGACAGCGGACAGGGACTTATCTGCTGCGGCGGTTCCATTATCCCGTTCAAGGACAAGTTCCCGCATAATGAGCTGTATGACCTTATGACAACGAAACTGGAAGAAGTACAGAAAAAGTAAAGGGGCGATGAAATGTCGGAAATCAAGACAAATATTCAGCGTTCCGAACCTGTGATACATTCGCAGAATAAAGTTATACAAAACTATGCTGTTCAGCTTAAATCTGCTGTGGTTTCAACCGACCACAAGAAAGCAATACTTCGTGAAATGCAGTTGGAGCTGACAGCACAGCACTATTGCCGACCTGAACACAGAAGCAATGCTTATGCTGTTACACATTCTTCATCTATCGCATTGGAAATGCAGGCTCAGCCAAGTTTGATACAGACGGGCGGACAGGTTTCTGTCCCGTCCGTTCAAACGGCGGTTGACAACAGCTTTATTAAGACTCAGCGTAGCACGGATTTCATTAAAACCTCTGCACTTACCTATTCCGATGACGTGAAAGAAATCTTTAAGGCTTCTGAAAATCTCGATGAAAAGATTAAGACGGCGGATAAGCTGTGGCGGAAAAAGGTGAAATCCCGTGCCATTGGTCTTAAAGAGCGTGGCTTGAAAAATCAGAAATATACCTTTGCAAAGGTTGACAGCGAGGGTTCAGAAGCTATTGAAATGGTGCAGACCGTTCAGGGTGCAGGCAGTGCGGTTTTGCAGACGGGTGGTATACTCCGAACCGCTGTAAAAAGCACCTCAAACGGTATCGGCAGTATTAAGACGATGGTTAGAAACGGTGTTAAGCTGGGTTCAAGAAAGGATATTTCACGAATAGCAACCTCGGTCAGAGGCAGCGTTGCGAATATTGCAAAGGATACAGGACAGCAGCTCCTCAAAACCAAAATTGACAAGTCCAAGATTACAGATACAGGAACGGAAGCAATAAAGCAGGGACTAACCGATTTGCGCTATGTTGACAATGCTCGCAAAGCTGTTCTCAATACCGCCCGTACAACTGTTAAGGCTGGGTATGCGGTGAAAAATCTTCCCAAGAATGCTCGTGCAAAAGTACAGGAAGCAAAGAAAAATATAAAACGAGCAAAGGAAGCAGCGAAAAAAACAGCCATTGTTGTCAAAAAGGCTATGACATCAAAGGTTTTCTGGATTATTATGCTCATAGCTGCTATTATATTGATTTTGGTGTTATTCATTAACGGTATTGTTGCGATGATATGCTCTGTGGTGAGCAGCTTATTTGCTTGGACTTGTCCTGACGGTGATACATCCGATGAAGCCATATCGAATAATATATGCACTTATATTTCTAAGATACAGCAATGCGAAACTGATATACAGGCGGAAATTGACGCTATTATAAACAGCCTTGACCCTGAATACCGATATGACGGTTCTCAGATTACAGGGCTGAACAGGTATTCAAACAGCAATCTGGAGCTGTGTGATTATAACGCAGTTCTTGCGTATATGGCTACGAAGAAATATCAGAAAGTGCTGGAGAAAGAAACAGAGGATTTTCATTTTACGGATGAGGAAATTCGTGAAGCTGTGGAGATGTTCTATGAGTTTTATTACGAATACGATTATGACTACTGCCCTGATTCCGATTGCTGCATTGATGAGGATTGTCTGCTGAGTTATTCGGATTACAGTTTTGATATTGTAGATACATACTATGATTCGTATTATGACTGCTATGAAATATCCTTAGAAGGACCGACCTATACGGAATCTTCCAGTATGTATACAATTCTTGAAGTGTATATGCTGGACGGCAGTTTAATTTCAGGTTCGGGATATGCAGATTTATATAATGGAACGTGGTCTATCACATATAACATCGGAGCAGAAGCCTATGACAACATTGATTGGGACTGCTTTTATCTGACAGTAACAACAATCTACTGTAATAATGAAAACCACTGTTATCTGTATGGAAATGTAGCGAATTACGGAGTGCCGATGGTGCTTTCACTGGCAGGTTTTGATGAAGAAGAACGGGAAATTTTTGAGATATACTTGGCTCAGATAGAAACGATAATTGGAGAGTGATGCGATATGTTTGATTATTTCAGGAAGCTGAAAGACCGCCGATATGAAGATGAAGCCAATGAACAGCAGACAAAACCGAAGAATGACAAGGTTTTTATCGGTATTCTGATTGTGTTCGGCATTATTATCATCGTCAGCCTTATTACAGGTATGGGTAATATTGAAAACAGCGCAGGACAGAATATGAATTTCGGTTTGCGTTTCAGTATTACCGATGGTGTTATTCTTGGCGGTCTTACGCTGGCATATATTATTATCCGGATAAGAAAGGGGAGAAAGTGATTGGCGGTAGACAGAGAACAGAAAATTAAGGGTGAGCTGGAACGGTGTCTTGCCAATATTGAAAAAACCAAAGACCTTATCGAGTATCACAAAAATATGCTCAAAACCTATGAAAGCAAAGCCGGTGAATTAAGGGCGAAACTTGACGAGGTTAAGATGTCATCTCTTTGCGATATGATAAACAAGCAGGGTTATGATATTGACAAACTCCGTGACGCTGTACGTCAGGGCGATTTCAGCCGTATTATACCGACGAACGCTCTTGACGATACATCGAAAAGCGAAGAAGAAAATGCCACTTTATCAGTAGATGCGGCAGATGCAGCTATTATATTGAAAGGAAAGATGAAAAATGATGATGAGATTTGAAGCTATTACGGACAGCATGAGAGAAGCCGTACTCCGTTTTTGTATGAAGCAGTGTTCTATGAACAGAAGCGTTACTATTGAAGAAGTCAAGAAGCTTGTCAAAACTTCCTTTGATTGCCTCAATAAGGTTCCATATGCAGGAATCAGCACAATGCCGTTTTTCAGCTATCAGCTGTATGCGGGAGAGCAGTACACAAATGAAATTCTCCCTGAAAATATCAAGCAGGACGGAACAATTACGACAAGAGGTGTTTTGCTTGGTACATTTATCATCGACGGTTATTCCGCTGATGAAAGAGGCAAGGTGATTATGCGCGGATATGATGTGGTATATGACCCTGATGAACGTGTAATCAGACTGCTTTACCGCATTATGGTTTCGGACGAGGAAGTCACAACTGTCTATCGTATTGAAACTGACCTTTACGAAGATTTTGATGTATACAGTTTTATTCCGGATATCATTTCGCAGATGTCAGACAGACTTAAACAGGGAGCTTTTCTTCCTTCGCCTGTGGATATGGCAGTTTGTAACAATATACCTGTGATTTCAATTATGGAGGTGTGCTGATATGTTCAGACTTATCATTTCAGAAAAGCCCTCGGTTTCCGCTTCCATTGCCTATTGCGTAGGTGCGACGGAAAAGGTATCTGACGGTAATTGTTTTTACTGGCAGGGCAGCGGATATATTGTAACCAATGCTCTCGGTCATCTTGTGGGTATCGGAATGCCAGAAGATTACGGCTGGGGAAAGTGGGAACTTGACACCTTACCGCTTGTTCCCCAAAAATTCGGATTATTCCCGCTTGACGGATACCGCACACAGATTAAGCTGCTCAAAAAGCTTATGAGCCGTGATGATGTTACAGAGGTTATCAATGCCTGCGATGCAGGGCGTGAGGGTGAATGTATCTTCCGATATATCTACAATTACGTTGGTTGTACCAAGCCGACAAAACGCCTTTGGATTTCTTCCCTTACCGATGAGAGCATTAAGGACGGTATGGGAAAGCTCCTTGACGGAAAGGAAAAGGATAATCTTTTTGAGGCAGGCTTTACAAGAGCAAAGGCAGATTGGATTCTGGGAATGTCCCTTTCCCGTCTTTACAGTATTGTCAATGACGATAAGCACAAGGTCGGCAGAGTGAAAACGCCTGTCCTGAATATTATCGCAAGTCGTGATGAAGCGATTTCCGCATTTACAAAAAGACCGTTCTACAAGGTTGTCCTTGAGAACGGCGCTGAATGTGAAAATATTTCTGATACAGCCGAGCAGGCGGAAGCGGTGAGAGCACAATGCAGCGGCAAAACTGCCGTTGTATCTTCCTCAAAGACTGAGCAGAAAAAGGACAATCGTCCTTTACTCCACAGCCTGACCTCTTTACAGCAGGAGGCAAACGATGTGTACGGTATGACCGCCGCCAATACTTTAAAGTCGGCACAGAGCCTTTATGAAAAGAAGCTGCTGACATATCCGAGAACCGACAGCAGCTATATTTCCGATGATATGATTCCGCTTGCAGAGAGTATTGTAAAGAGCCTTGCGGATTATGACGGTGAGCGTGTTCAGCGTTTGCTGGAACAGGGATTGAGCCTTGATAAGCGTGTGGTGGACAACAGTAAAATTTCCGACCACCACGCCATTATTCCTACAAATCTCATCGGCAGACTTGACAGCACAGCTCTTGATGAAAACGAACAGCGTGTGGCGAAGCTTGTTATCAATCGTTTTCTTTGTGCTTTGGATAAGCCGTATATCTACTCCGAAACCAAGTATGAGTTTACGGTAACGGATGAGATTTTCAAGCTTACAGTTAAAACTCCGATTGAATGGGGTTGGAAGCAATACAAGCTGTCCGAACCTACCGACCTTGATGATGATACAGAAAAGGTGCTGTCGGTACTCTATTCCGAAAACGCAACCTTTACCGCAGATAATATTGAGGTGAAACAGGGCGAAACAAAGCCGCCAAAGCATTTTACTGAAAGTACATTGCTTGCGGTTATGGAAAACATTGACCGTCTGATTGACGATAAGGAGCTGAAAGGCTTTGTCAAGGAGCGTGGTCTTGGTACACCCGCAACAAGAGCTTCGATTATTGAAGAACTTATTGCCGCAGGCTATGTTGAGCGTAAGAAGAAACAGCTTGTTTCTACAGATTACGGCAGAGCGTTTGTGACTTCTGTTCCCGATAACGTGAAATCGGCAGAGCTTACAGCACATTGGGAGCAGGTGTTGTCTGACATTGAAAACGGCAACGGCAATGCTGATATGCTGCTTGATGAAATCAAGAACAATGTTTCCGAAATTGTTGCACTTGAAAAAAACAGGGTCAATCGTACTAAGATTACAAGAAAAGCAAGCGTGGGTAATTGTCCTCGCTGTGGAAGTCCTGTTATGGAAAACAGCAAGGCTTTCAGTTGCTCTGCCGGACGTGATAAATGCGGCTTTTTTATTTACAAAACCGACAAGCGTATTGGCAGAGATTACACAGCAGCGGAAATTACAGAGCTTATGGCAAACGGAAAGGTTACGTTGAAGAACTGCATCTCATCAAAGGGAAATAAGTACAGTGCGGTGTTCTCCCTTGAAGATACGGGCAAGTATGTAAATCTCAGGCTTGAGGAATTTGTGGGCGGTAAGAAAAACTAAAAGAATATCTACTACTTTTTTATCAATGCAGTATCCTTTATTTTTTCAGGTAATTCGTCGAAACTGATTTCCTTGAAAGAATCAAAGTCCCATAACATAGTTTGTTGCAAATCACTAACAGATTTGTTTGATGTTAAGTCCAGTATTCCGGTTGAAGATGATTTAAACGGAATTGGCGGGAATTTAATTTTTTCTATGCTTTGATGTAAATCTTCTTGAGTTGGTATTTCAATCATATATGAGAAATTACCATAAGTGAGATGGAATATCATATATGGATAAATAGCAAGAGAATTAGGTCCTTTTCGTTTGTAAAGGGCATAATGAGGGTATTTGGTGGTGTTATAACCCGGTATCATTTCATATCGGCAAAGCAGTTTCTTGTTTCCAAAAATGTTTTCGTGTTTTTTATTACAAATCCACTCAATGGTTTTCGCAAATGGTTTTAGCTCATTTTCAGGCATTACAGAGATAGCCATTTTAACGAAACACTTATAAACAGCCATTGGTGTATGTGTAGGCGCAGTTGCCCGGTATAAGATAGAGTTGTCCTTTATTGAAGAATGAAGATTCTCGTTGGTGTCTGACAATATATATTTATCACCTACCCAAGCGGATTTGGATTTATTATCATTGCTAATAAACTCTGGTATTTTTTTCTTACCATGTATACCGGAGATAGAATGATAAAACATCATATAGTTTGCAAAATCAGATTCTATGGTTTTCCCGAATCTTTCATTGCATTTATCACATTCATAATACGTTGCAAGACATTTATTCCCAATGCTTTCAGGAAATGCGTGTGCCAGTTTCTTAAAGGTTGCTCCATTGGATTCATCTTTTCCGCAAAAACGGCATACTTTTGTTTTTTCATTGCCAAGATAAACGTATTCGTTATCATTAAGCAGACGACAACTTAACACTGTGTAATGCTTATCATAAAACTTTACAAGTTTAGAATCTATATTTTCATTAATAAATGGGTTCATATGGTCACTTCCTAAAAAATATATTATTATATTGTACCACTTTTCTATACGAAATGTCAAGCATTCAGAAAGGAGAAAAATGAGCAGAATTCAATCCGTCCGTGAAAATTGGACAGAAATAACAGAACGTCTGCGTTCGGATAAACAGGAGCTTGCACAGTTCCTACGCTTTTCAGCGGGAATGTATAAGCAGAGCTTTCCTGACGCAGCGTTAATCTATCATCAGAACCCCAATGCCACAAAGGTTACAACCCTTGAAACTTGGAACAAGCTGGGCAGGCTTGTAAACAAGGGCGAACGCAGTATTGCCGTTTTCGGTGAGGACAGTAAATGCCGTTACCTCTTTGATGTTACGCAGACAAACGGAAAAAGGCTTCCTGAGCTGTGGAAGCTGAATGAAGATTTGTCAGCAGAGCTTACCACAGTTATCAATGAAAAATACGGTAAGGATTGTAAAAATATTCAGGAAACGATAGCGGCAATGACGGTGGATAATATGAAATCATATCTTCCCGATATGCAGTATGCCGCCCAGCAGATGAGGCTGTCGGAAAGGGATATAAAAACATATCAGCAGTCTATGGTGTCGGCGGTTCGCTTTGTTGTATCAAACCGCTGTGAGCTTGGCAGCGATATGAAAATATCGGGCGGTATAAATCTGAATGCCGCAGACCTTTTCAGAAATAACCGTGACCTTATCCGTTTTTGCGATATGGTTCAGAAATCCGCAAAGGATACGCTTCTTGAAATGGAGCGTGAAATCGTACAAATTCTTAGAAAAAGGAGAGAAAAGACCTATGATTTACAAACTCAGCCCAACAGGACATTGGAACCCCGAAATACAGTACACGGACAGCCCCAGAGAACAGAAAATGCTGGAGAAGCCAATCGGCAGATGGGGCAGAATGTGGCAGGAGTGGATGAAAACAGAGTATCCGACAGAGGTGAGCATACTCATAATGGAGGGTCGCTGGAGCATAATTCCGAGGGAAATCGACGCAGAAGCGGAGAAACGCTTTCAGGAGCTGGACGAACAATATCGACAGCAGAACCCCCGTCCGCAGACGTTCAGCGAAATTCAGCAGTGGGAGAAAACAAGAATACTGACAATCGAACATCAGCTGATGAGCGAGGTGGTATTCAATCCGAGAATGCAGTAGCCCAGAAGCTGATTGACAGATTTCTTCACGCTGACTTCAATCGTCGGCTTGACAGCTATGAAACAGCAGGTATGGTGTTCTCGGATACAAAAGATACACATTTTAACCCTGTTGACTTCTTCGATAAATTTCATTCTGACAGATTCTCCGATATGCAGGCAGAGGAAATCAGAAGCATTATCAAAGCGGCAATGGAGAGCCGTGAATATGTTCCCGAACCTGTGACTGAAGAAAAAACCGTTATCGTACATAACGAGGTTGTAGAAACAACAGAGCTTCCGCCGCTTCTTGATGAGAATATCATAAACGGCATTATGAAGTACGATGAGTTTTTCAATGTCAAACGTAATGAAATCGTAGAATTCTTCAAGGAAAACGAGGATTATGATAAACGCTGTGAATTTATGAAATCGGTTTTCTGTATGGATGAATATACAGAGTTCAATCTGAATGAAACAAACGAAGGTTATGACAGAGTTGGTTGCAAGGCGGAGTCTGATGGTCTTATCGTCTGGGAGGGCAGTTATCTTTCACGCACAAAGGAGTCAAAGCTAAGCTGGGATTTGGTGCAGAGCTTTACCGCCGCCCTTATCGACAATGGTAATTACCTTGACAAGCAGAAAGAAATTGAAGCTGTAAAGGCTGTTGCTCATATAAATAACGACCTGCATATTAAAGGATTTTCCGAACAGAACGGACAGATTATTGCTGAATGTGTATTTAAGGGAAAGTCCGAAAACATTCCCGTTCAGCGAAGCGAGGATAATACTCCTTACCTTATGGTTGAGGGTAAGCCGCAAAAGCTGACAGCGGTACAAAGCTATGATTTGGAGCAGTACGAAATATTCCGTTCTCCCGTTACTCACGATGTCAACGGATATTATGCCGAGGATTTGGATGAGGGAGATAATATACGGCTGAACGGTGAAATGTGGACGGTAAAATCCGCAAACAACTATTCAATTTCGCTTGTAAATGAAAACGGCGAAATGTATATATCCAATTCTCCCAACAGCAAATGGACGGAAGAAATAACAAAGTCAGGATTTGAGTACATTCCCGAAAAGGAGCCTGAAATAGATGAGCCTGTTTTTGCCGAACCTGTTTATTCGCAAGGCGAACAGCTCACATTTTTCGGAGAGCCTGTTCCCATAGAGCAGACGGAAAAGAAAACAAGAGCAAAGTCAAAACCGACAAATATAGCCATTTCTCATACTGCCCCTACAACGGATATGGTAAATCACGTTCTGCGTGGAGGAAGCGACGAGCCGAGAAGCCTTGAAAGAATTGTAGCACAATTTCAGAAAGGCAAGAGCGTAGCAGAAAACGCTGAATTTCTCCGCAAGGAATTTGGCGAAAGCGGCAGAGGATATAAATACACTGCTCCCGATTTCAGTAGCTCCGCACTTGTGGCAAGCTGGGCAGACAATACGGGAATTACAGTAGCTATCAGCAATACAGCTTTTCCCGAAGGCAAGAAAGCACACCTTGAATGGGATGAGGTTGCCGAGCGTATCGGTGAAATGCTTGAAAACGGCGAATATTGTTCACAGGACATTATTGACCGTGCGGCAGATAATGAAATTAAAGATATTGCGGATAAGTTGTGGTATCTTCATCAGGATTGCGAGGTAGAATATTTCATTCCCGATGAAATGTTCAAAGGCGGTTTTCCTGACAGTACGGAAAGAATTAAGGTAAGTCTTACTGATTCCCCAACCTTGCAGAAATACGTTGACGGACTTGAAGATTTGGTAAATCAGTACGAGCAGGACAGAGATGTGCTGCGTTTCCATTTCCATAAGCCGAGGGAGCTTCTTTCCCGTCTGAAAGATTTACAGCTTCAAAGGCGTGATTTTATCACAAAATCGGATTTCAGCTATGAGCCGAAATTCTTTGTGACAGAGGACGAAAAGGACAAGCTCCTGACAGGCGGCAGCGGTGTGCAGTACGGTAAATTCCGTATCGAAAAATTTTTCAAGGAAGAACATACCGAAAAAGAAAAGATTGCTTTTCTGAAAAGGGAGTACGGTGACGGAGGTCAGGGACGTTCAGGCTTCAATGAATGGCACGATGCAAAGGGTATCAGCTATAAGAAGGGTTTGCTTTCAACTCCCGATTGCGAAACCTTTATGAAGTGGAATGAGGTTTCACAGCGTATCGACAGGCTTATTGCCGAGGGAAGATATGTAACGCAGAGGGATATTGATAATCGTATCAAGGACGCAAAGCGGACATTAAAAACCAGAACTCCCGATGATGATTATGATAAAGCCATAATCGAACAGGCTAAAAAGGTTCTTGAAGAATACGGAATTTCTCCCGACGAAGAACCTAGCCAATCACCTCTTGAAAAAATTATCGCAAAGGCGGAAGCAGAAGGTATTCCCATTGAAACATCGGACGAGCCTATAAAGGAACGTGCGGTATATATGGATAACCGAGATGAAATCTTTATTGAGGTTCAGCAGACAGAGGGCGGAATTGAGTATACAATATATAATTCAGACCTTACTCCTGTTGATGGCGGCGAATGGGAAATGGAAGAAGCTATGGAGCTGGATGAAGCTGCTGCCGCACTCTTGCAGACAAGCATATATAATCTTACGGAAATCAAGGACTACGATAAATTCATAGACCTTGCGGATATGAATACCGACCTTAATGTTCCCTCCGAGCTGGCAAAGCTGAAAAA
>JAEDLA010000017.1 GCA_016295545.1 Oscillospiraceae bacterium
TTGGTAATACCATGATTATGCTTATGTCAGGTATTATGGGTATCAACCCCTCATTATTTGAAGCAGCAAATATCGACGGCGCAAGCAGCGGTCAGGTATTCAGAAAGATTACTCTCCCTCTGCTCAGCCCGATTATGGTATATACACTTGTTACCTCAATGATCGGTGGTCTCCAGATGTTCGATATTCCTTACCTCTATCATAAGGGTACAGAAACAAACGATCATATTGAGACTATCGCTTGCTTTATCTATGACAAGTTCCATTCACTCCAGCCTAACTACGGCTATTCAGGTGCTGCATCAGTTCTTCTGTTTATCATTACTCTTATTCTTGGTTCTATTACATTCTACATGAACAGAGACACAGATGAGATTGCTAAGAAGAAACAGCGTAAAAAGCTTGCAAAACAGGCTAAAGCAGCTAACAAGCAGTTTGGAGGTCTTAGCATATGAGTAACATGAAGTCTGTTTATGGTGCAAAAAAAGATAATTATATGCTTAAGCTGAGAATCAAGTCAGGAATCCTCTTTGCATGGATGATTATTCTGACAGTAATCTGCTTACTGCCGATTTATCTTTTGATTATTAACGCAACAAGATCAAATATCGATATTGGTTCAGGTCTTTCATTCTATCCACATGATTACCTGATGAAAAATATCCATACACTTAAAACCGATACAAATGTTAATACAATCTTCAACGTACTTTATGGTTACAAAAACAGTGCAATCATTACTGTGTTTGCTACTGCATTTACCGTATTTTTCTCTGCGTTGACAGCTTATGGTATTCAGGTTTATGATTTTAAGCTCAAGGAGATCTCTTACACAGTTATTCTTCTTGTAATGATGGTACCTGTTCAGGTTACATCTGCTGGTTTTGTTAATTTCATGATCAAGCTGAATCTCCACAATACATACTGGCCTCTTATTCTCCCGGCTATTGCAGCTCCGGCGGTCGTATTCTTCATGCGTTCCTACATGAAGTCATCGTTCCCCCAGGCAATTGTTGAAGCCGCAAGAATTGACGGTTCAAGTGAGTTCAGAACATTTATTTCCATAGCTATTCCCATGATGAAGCCGGCTATTGCTGTACAGGCAATCTTCGCTTTCGTTGCTAACTGGAATAACTTCTATACACCTTCAATGATCCTCATTAGTGGTGACCTCAAGATGAAGACACTTCCTATGATGGTTCAGGCACTTCAGGCATCTGATAAGTTTGCTGATTACGGTGCTATCTATGCTGCTATTGCACTTAGTATCATTCCGATCATCGTTGCTTATCTGTTCCTTTCCAAGTACATTATTGCCGGTGTTGCACTCGGTGGTGTAAAGGAATAATTACATTTGTATTCAGAAAACAGTACACATTTTGTGTACTGTTTTTTTGTTGCCTGAAAAAGTCATAAACGGCAGGTTGTCCGAATATAATTTGAAAAAAAGGAGTGTGAAAAACATGATTCAGCGTTCAGCCTATGATATTATCCGTTCATATATGCCGCCTTTGCTGCGAAGTGCAATGGGAAATGTTGAACCAGCAGTTCAGAAAAGGGTAAATGAAGTGCGGCTTCGTGTAAATCGTCCGTTAAGCTTCATTTTTTCAGAGGGAGCAATGTTTATGCGCAGTGACGGAAGTTTATCCGCATCACCTGCCGTATCAAATCCTGTGATGATAACTTCGGAGGACGTTGAAAACGTTCTTCGGGGAGTTTCAAGGTATTCCCTGCACAGCTGTTCAAAAGAACTTGCACAGGGATACTTCACCATTGAAAAAGGTATAAGAGTAGGCATAGCCGGAACAATGTCCGGAGCAAACGAGCCTGTGCTGAAATACATAAGTTCTCTTAATTTTCGTGTCTCAAGACAGGTTATCGGCTGCGGAGAACAGGTTTGCAGTCAGATTTTCAGCAGTAGCAGTAAAAGTGTAGTTATCTGCGGAGGAGTCAACACGGGGAAAACAACCCTGCTTCGTGATATGTGCCGTATCTGCGGTGACAGGTTCAAGGTAGCTCTGATTGATGAACGAAGCGAGATTGCGGCATCTGTTGGTGGAGTGCCAACAAACAGAATCGGAGCACAAACCGATGTTCTTGACGGATACAGCCGGTCTGCCGGAGTAATATCCTCTATACGAAGCCTTTCTCCGGACATGATTTTCTGTGATGAGATAAGCACGGAAGAAGATGCAGAAGCCTTGCTCATGGGAACAGGCTGCGGAGTAAAATTTGTCGCATCTGTCCATGCAGGCAGCTATAACGAACTTCTGAGACGACAGGTTATGAAACCTCTGCTGAACGCAGGAGTTTTCGACTACGCCCTGATTATGGAGGGAAAAAGCTTTCCCGGACGGGTAAAGGAGATAAGGAGACTGAAAGGAAATGGTTAAAATTACAGGCTTTATCTGTGTAGTTCTCTGCGGTGCAGGAGGCGGAGCAATAATGGCTGAAAAGCTTCGCAGGCTTCGTGAATCAAGCCGGCAGCTTCTTGAAATGCTGATTCAGATTTCCATAATGATACGATATCGGGCGCTAAATGTTTACGAAATAGTCAGGGAGCTTCACAGCTTCGGAAGCTATACTGAGCTTGGATTTCTTGGTGAACTGCCGGAAAGCTACGAAGCCGGAGAAGATTTCACTGTGCTGTGGAGCAAAGCTGTTGAAAGAGATAATGGGATAGGCAAAGAGGAAAAACGGATTCTGACCTCCTTTGGCGCTGAGCTTGGGACAAGCGATATTGAGGGACAGCTGATGACGATTCAGTCAGCAATTGAGACAATGAGCAGTATTGAAAGCCGCCGTTCAGAGGATTACCTTAAAAAGGGCAGACTTTACCGCAGTATAGGAGCACTTTTCGGACTGATGACCGGAATTATTCTTGTATGAGGGAGGACTTTAAATGGATATAGACCTGATATTTAAAATTGCAGGTACAGGAATAATTGTAGCCGTGCTTAACCTTGTTCTGAAACGGGCAGAACGTGAGGAACAGGCAATGCTGACTACCCTTGCCGGACTGATAGTCGTACTGGTGATAATAGTGCAGGAGATAGGCAGCCTTTTTGAAACAATAAAAACGGTGTTCGGACTATGGTAGAAAACAGTCTTTCCGTATCGGTATTCTGTATCTGCGGAGCAATTTTTGCAGTACTTCTGCGCCGTTACTGTCGTGAGCAGTCCCTGCTTGCCGCAGTTGCCGCCTGTGCAGTTCTGCTTGGAGCGTTTATATCAATGGTAAGTCCTGTTATTCGGGATATTCAGGAGCTTTTCACCGAAGCAGGGATATCCGACAGCTATATTTCTCTGATACTGAAAGCCGCCGCCGTCTGTTTCATAACACAGATAACCTGTGAGCTGTGCCGTGACAGCGGTGAGGGAGCAATTGCCGCAGGAGCGGAGCTGTGGGGCAGGGGAGCAATAACAGTAATGGCACTTCCCGTTGTAAAGGCACTGCTTGAAATGTTCAGTGACTACTTATAAGGAATTAGAGTAAATATGAAAAGATTAATAAAAAGATTTATTTTTATATTTTTTGCAGTATTTACTGCGTTTGCAGTCAATGACAGAGTTTATGCCGCTGAGCTTACGGCTTCGGAGGAAATCAGCAGTCAGGTGGATGAAATGCTTGAGGACTACAGCATTGACTACAGTATCAGCGATATGACGGAGCTTTCACCGGGGGATTTAATTTCAGCTGTGGGCGAAGCTTTGTCCTCCCGAATACAAGCTCCTTTCCGTCTGCTGGGAATAATTATGGTGATAATTGTTTTTTCAGCGTTTATGAAAAGCTCCGGTGAGACAGCTTTTCCTGAAAGCTCCCTTGCAAATATATACAATCTTATCTGCACTGTTTCAGCTGTTGCGGTAATCAGTCCGCCACTCCTTGAAGCCTACGAAAACGCCGCCGCTGCCATTGACAGGGGCGGAGGCTTCATGCTGGTATTCGTGCCTGTATTTTCAGGAATTATAATGATTTCAGGTGGAATTACCTCTGCCGGACTTTACAACGCTGTGACTATAGCCGCTTCGGAGCTTGTCATGCAGCTGTCAGCTAATTTTTTCATGCCCCTTGTGTCAGCATCTGCGGCGCTTGCGGTATCAGGAAGTGTTTTCCCAAACGTATCAGTGGACGGAATAATCAGGCTCATAAAAAAGCTGGTAACATGGGGACTTACTGTTTCAGTTACTCTTTTTACAGGCTTTGTTTCGCTGAAATGCACTGTCGGAACAGCTGTTGACGGCTTTGCGGCAAAGACGGCAAAGTTTATGATATCAGGCTTTGTTCCGGTAATCGGAGGAGCTGTTTCTGATGCATATTCAACAGTAAAGGGCAGCTTCGGCGTAATGAAATGTACAGCCGGAACAGCCGGAACGATTGCTGTAGTTCTGATACTTCTGCCGCCTGTTTTAGAGATTCTTGCATTCCGTGCAGTAATGTGGATAGGTTCTTCGGCGGCGGAAATGTTTTCAGTTCAGCCTGTTGAGAAGCTGCTGAAAAATCTCGACAGCGGACTTTCTATCGCCATGAGCATTCTTGTATGCTTTTCGATGATGTTCATAATCAGTACGGCAATAATGATGAAAGGGGGAGCGTGAGCCTATGGAGCAGTTCAGGGCTGTAATAAAATCGGTATGCATAATCTCAGCGGCGGTATGCATTCTGGACGGACTTGCCGCAGGAACACGTTTCAGGAATCAGATGAAATTTCTGCTTAACCTGATATTCATAACAGTTATAGCAGCTCCGGTATTGCAGGGCACCTTTGATTTTGAAATGCCTGAACTTGCCCGGTACAAGACAGAGGACTATGACTCCGCCGGAGAGCTTTATCAGGAGGAGCTTCGCAGGCAGACAGGCGAAAACATCTCCGCAGTTCTTATGCAGCAGCTTGAAGCGGCAGGGATAAAATGTACCGGAATTGAAACTGACATTAATATTTCTGAGACAAACAGCATATCTATTAGTAGTGTTACTGTTTCTGCTGACGATTTCGGCGCTGCGTCGGAAATAATCCGGAGCAGTCTCGGAGGAGATACGGAGGTAATCAATGGCACTGAGTGAGTTTATTAATTCAATAAAAAGCGGAAAAAAAGCTGTTACAGCTGTAACAGTTCTGGGCGCCGCCGGTCTGTGCCTGATACTTCTGTCCTCCATACTTCCCTCAGGAAAAGACAGTGATGATAAGCCTGAACCGGCGGAAGTCTGCGAAGCTTCGGGAGACTTCTGCACAGAAACGGAAAACAGGCTTGCTGATTTTCTGCGGGATATAGAGGGAGTAGGTGAGGTGAGAGTTTATCTGAAGGTTAACGGCAATGAGGAGTATGTCTACGCCACGGAGGGCAGGACGAGTATTTCAGAAAATAAAACGGAGGAGGAAGAGAAATATGTGATGATAGGCAGCAGCGGAGAGAAATCGGCTCTGGTGGAAACAGTAAAAGCTCCCGGAATAAGCGGAGCTGTAATAGCCTGTACCGGCTGCGGAAGTGCGGCGGTTCAGGAAAAGGTGTACAAGGCGGCATCGGCTGCACTTGGAATACCTACAAGTCAGATATATGTTACCAAACTAAAGGCGGATTAACTGCCGGAACAGGAGAAAACTATGAAAAAGCCCACATTAATTATCGGAAAAAAGCAAATCATCATGACCTGCCTTACACTTATGCTTGCGGCGGCAGTGTACATAAACTATGCGGCTGCACCGAAGATAAAAAGCGGTGATGATACAGTTACCGTTGCTGAAACAAATGAAGCAGAAAGCCTGAACTACGGCGAAACGGAGTTCGTAAACGGTGAAGCAGGCGTTGAAGCTGAGAACGGGGCTGTTGACTATTTTGCTCAGGCAAGGCTTGACAAGATGAATAACCGTGACGAGGCTGTGCAGACGCTCCAGTCCATAATAGGCGGAGGAGACCTTACCGAAGATGAAATGGTTACAAATGCCCTTGATGCAGTGGAGGTATCAAAGCTTATTGAGTGCGAGGGAACTATAGAATCACTGGTAAAAGCACAGGGCTTTGCAGACTGCGTAGCCTATCTTGACGGCGAAAGCGCAAAGGTAGTCGTAAAGACTGAGGGACTTGACAAGGCGCAGGCAGCTTCGATAAAAGATATAATTCTTGGAGAAACAGAAGTTTCTGCAGAAAATATCAGAATTTTTGAGGTAAAGTAGTTGTACAATTCAAATTTTTTTGGTATAATATAAAAGTAAGGGTGTACAGTGATATAAGTTAAAACATTGTACCGGAAATCTTCAGCAACAGCGGAGGTAAAAATAATGGAAACGAAAAATTCTGTAAAGAGCAGACTTAAAATATCTGAAGATGTAATACTTACCGTAGCAAGGCTTGCTGCCCTTGACGTCAAAGGGGTGGCAGGTCTTGACGGAGAAATGAATGCCGTAAACAAGCTTCTGAACAATAGACCAGTTTCAATTACACCTATGGGCGATGTGGCTGCTGTTGATGTGAAAATAATCGTCTCAGGCGATGCAAAAGCCAGCGCCACAGCCTTAGCCGTACAGCAGGCTGTTAAGGAAGATGTTCAGAATATGACAGGTATTGCAGTTGCACAGGTGAACGTCTATATCAACGGCGTTAAGTATGAATAAAAATTAGGAGTGGTTAAATGACAAGACGTGAAATCAGAGACAGCGCCTTTAAGCTGGTTTTTGAACAGCTTCTGCGCAGTGATGACATTCAGGAGCTTTACGAGATTGCAGAGGAGATAGATGAGATCACCGTTAATGATGAGGTGAAAAAGCTTGTTGACGGAACTCTTGCCCATAAGGACGAGCTTGATAATATAATCTCCGGCTACAGCAAGTCAAGAAGCATTTCAAGAATCTCAAAGATAAACCTTGCGATTCTCAGAATTGCCCTTTATGAATCCATATATGACGACAATACTCCCATGAATGCGGCTATCAGCGAAGCAATAAAGCTTTCAATGACATATACTTATCAGGAGGACACCTCCTTTATCAACGGCGTTCTCGGAGCTTTCTCCCGTGACCGCAGCGGAGAAGTGAAGGAAAATGCCTGAATTTCTTGGGATAGATACAAGCAACTATACAACCTCTGCCGCTGTTTTCAGCAGCGGAGATATGAAAATAGTTCAGCAGAAAAAGCTTTTGCCCGTTAAACCGGGTGAAGCAGGTCTGAGACAGAGTGACGCTGTTTTCCACCATACAAAGCAGCTGCCTGAAATGATAGAATTGCTGTACGCTGAGGGGACGCTCAGTGCTCCGGCGGCAGTTTCAGCGTCAGTACGTCCGAGAAATGCAGACGGCTCATATATGCCCTGCTTTCTCTGCGGAGAGGGCTTCGCACGTTCACTGGCGGCAGTTAACAGCATTCCCTTTTACTCCACGTCACACCAGACCAATCATATCCTTGCCGCCCTTTATTCAGCAGGAAAAACGGAGCTTATACGGCAGAAATTCATTGCCTTTCATGTAAGCGGAGGTACTACCGACTGCCTGCTGTGTGAGCCTGATGAGGAAAATGTGCTGAAAATCAGCGAGCTTTCAGCCTCTCTTGACCTGAAAGCCGGACAGGCTGTGGACAGAACAGGACTTATGCTCGGACTTGATTTTCCCTGCGGCAGACAGCTTGAAAAGCTTGCGGAAAAAAGCTCCGCAGAATTTAAAATCAGACCGGTTATCCGAAACGGCAGCTGCTGTCTTTCGGGACTGGAGAATCAGTGCAGGAAAATGCTTGATTCAGGAGCTTCACCGGAGGATACTGCAAAATACTGCCTTGAATTTATCGGAGAATCGGTAATTGCAATGGCTGCCTGCGCTGTGGAAAAGTGCGGAGAACTGCCCCTTATCTTTGCCGGCGGTGTTATGTCGGATATGCTCATACGGCGGAAAATTATTTCCCGTTTTGAAAACAGAGCCGCCTTTGCTGAACCGGAATTTTCCTGCGATAACGGTGCAGGAACGGCAATATTTGCCTATATTAAATATATTAGCAGAACAGGAGAAAAATCATGCCTGTTTTAACAGTTGCACAGATAAACAGATATATCAGCTTTAAAATAAAAGAGGACAAAAATTTACAGGGCATTATGGTAAGGGGAGAAATCTCGAATTTCACTTGCCATTACCGTTCCGGACACCTCTATTTTACGCTGAAAGACAAGGACTGCGCCCTGAAAGCAGTAATGTTTGCTTCGGCAGCTTCACGCCTTAAATTCCAGCCGGAGGACGGCATGGCTGTAATAGTTTCCGGCAGTATTTCGGTCTATGAAAGAGACGGCGCATATCAGCTCTATGTCACTGATATTCAGCCGGACGGTGCCGGTGCGGCAAGCGTTGCTCTTGAACAGCTGAAAAAAAAGCTGTCAAAGGAGGGCATTTTCGATACGGCGCACAAGCGTCCTCTCCCTGTCATGCCGGCAAAAATCGGAGCAGTTACCTCGGTCAGCGGAGCAGCTGTACGTGATATTGTCAACGTGCTTTCACGCCGCTATCCCATAGGGGAGCTATATCTTGCAAATGCCCTTGTTCAGGGAGAAAATGCCCCTGATTCAATTTGCAGAGGAATACTGAAAGCAGAAGCGGCAGGCTGTGATGTAATAATCGTAGGCAGAGGGGGCGGCTCGTCAGAGGATCTGAATGCCTTTAATTCGGAAAAGGTCGCCTATGCCATTTACAACTGCAAGGTGCCTGTAATTTCCGCAGTGGGACATGAAACCGATTTCACAATAGCTGACCTTGCGGCTGATATGAGAGCACCTACGCCCTCAGCGGCGGCAGAGCTTGCCGCACCGCAGGTTCAGCAGTTTTATGAAAAGCTTGAAATACTTGAACGGCGCATGAAAAACGGCGCACTTGCTGTAACGGACAGGGCAGGGGACAGACTTGTTTCCCTGAACAGCCGGCTTTCGGTGCAGTCTCCGGAAAACCGCCTGAAAATAGGCGGCGAACGGCTTGGAGGACTTGAAAAGCGGCTGGAGCTTGCTGTTATGAAATTAATTGCAGACCGTGAACAGCTTCTTGCACGCAGAGCCGCACAGCTTGACAGTCTCAGTCCGCTGAAAGTGCTGTCAAGAGGATATTCCCTTGTTTATCAGGGAGAAAAGCTCCTGAGCACTGCGGAATCCCTCAGCTGCGGCGATAAGGTGAGGATAAGATTCGGCACAGGTGAAGCAGAAGCGGAAATCATCGGAGTTAAGGAAAATAATGAAAACTAACCGGAGGATAATATGACCTTTGAGGAAAATATGAAAAAGCTTGGCACTATTGTAACTGAGCTTGAAAAGGGAGATATTCCCCTTGAAAAAGCAGTGGAGCTTTACGGCGAGGGCATGAAGCTTTCAGCAGAATGCAGAACTCAGCTTGAAAAGGCTCAGCTGAAAATTACCGGAGACGGTACTGCACAGACTTCGGAGGAGGAATAACGGCAATGAGCAGAGAATTTGATGAAAAGCTAAGGCAGTATATCAGCCTGACAGAGGACAGCCTGAAAGAATACAACGGGCTTACTCCTGAAACAGAGCCGCAGAAAAGCCTTATCACCGCAATGAATTATTCCCTTGATGCCGGAGGAAAGCGAATCCGTCCGGTGCTGGTGTATGCTTTCTGTGAGCTTTTCGGCGGAGATCTCCGCAAGGCGAAAGCACCTGCCTGTGCAATTGAAATGATACATACCTTTTCGCTTATCCACGATGACCTGCCGGCAATGGACAATGACGATTTCAGGCGTGGAAAGCCCTCCTGCCACAAGGCATTCGGCGAAGCTGCGGCAATACTGGCAGGTGATGCCCTTTCGGTACTGCCCTATGAGATAATCGCTGACGATGACAGCCTTACAGCTGAGCAGAAAGTTAAGATCATTTCCCGTCTTTCAAAGGCAGTGGGAAGAAGCGGCATGATAGGCGGACAGGTCATAGATATGGAAAACGAGAGCCGCAATGACGTGGACGAAGCAAATCTCCGCAATATGTACCGCTGCAAAACAGGCGAGCTTATTGCCATTTCATGCATAATGGGCGGTATCTGCGCCGGAGCTGACGATGCTCAGCTGGACATTGCCGCAGAATATGCTTTCAGGCTTGGACTTGCTTTCCAGATAATTGATGATATTCTTGATGTTACAGGCAGTCAGGAGGTTCTGGGCAAGCCTGTGGGAAGTGATGCGGAGGAGAATAAAACTACCTTCGTAACCCTTTACGGAGTTGAAGGAGCACAGAAAATCGCCGATGAGATTACCGGTGAAGCTATGGAGCTTCTTAATAAATTTGAAAATAATGCATTTCTTGCAGAACTTACTGAAATGCTTTTAAAACGAAAAAATTAGTTTCTGAAGGAGTTGCGGAAGCGGTGGGATAAACCCCATTCGTGCCTGCTTTATGAAAAAATGAAGGAAAATAAAAATCAGGAGGACAGGGCTTTTCTCAGGGACCTTGTCCTGCCGGACGATCTGAAAAATCTTACCATACGGCAATGCCACTTTTTGTGCAGTGAGATAAGGAATATCCTTATCTCCACCGTATCAAAAACAGGAGGACACCTTGCTTCAAATTTAGGTGTTGTGGAGCTTACAATGGCTATTCACAGAAATTTCAACTCTCCTGAGGATAAAATCGTATGGGACGTGGGACACCAGTCCTATGTACACAAGCTTCTTACCGGACGAGCCGGACAATTCTCCACCCTGAGACAGGAGGACGGCATTTCGGGATTTCCCAAGCCGGACGAGTCGGAGCATGATACATTTATAAGCGGTCACAGCAGTACATCAGTATCCGTAGCCTGCGGAATAGCCGAAGCAATGAAGCATCAGGGCAAGGATAACTATACCATTGCTGTAATAGGTGACGGCGCCATGACCGGAGGTATGTTCTATGAAGCAATGAACAACGCCGGAAAATTAAAGAATTTCATTGTCATACTCAATGATAATAATATGTCAATTTCCAAGAACGTGGGAGCAATGTCACGCTATCTGACACAGCTGAGAAATACTGAAAAGTATATCAATACAAAGAGAGCTGTTGAAAAGACGCTGCTTAATATTCCGGTGCTTGGTGCGCCTGTGGCAAAGGGAATCAAAAATGCAAAGGATTCCGTAAAAAACAGGATTCTTGAGCAGAGCACCATGTTCGAGGATATGGGCTTCATCTATCTGGGACCTGTAAACGGTCACAGCCTGACGGAGCTTGACGAGGTTATCCAAATTGCCAAATCCTATGACAGACCGGTGTTCATTCACGCTAAGACAGTCAAGGGAAAGGGCTATATTCCGGCGGAAAAGAATCCCGGAGAATATCACGGCATTTCAAAATTCGACATTGTTACAGGCAATCCGGAGGTCTCAGCAGATGAATGCTACTCTACAGTTTTCGGCAGGGAGCTTGTTAAGTTAGGTGAAAATGACGACAGGATCTGTGCAATTACAGCGGCTATGAAGTACGGCACCGGGCTCCAGTTCTTTGCTTCGGCATTTCCCGACCGATTCTATGATGTGGGAATCGCTGAACAGCACGCAGTAACCTTTGCCGGCGGTCTTGCTTCAATGGGACAGATTCCGGTGTTTGCAGTTTACTCAACATTCTTACAGCGCTCCTACGACCAGATTATTCATGACGCAGCAATAGGAAAGCTTCATATTGTGCTTGCTGTTGACCGTGCAGGCGTTGTAGGTGAGGACGGCGAAACTCATCAGGGACTTCTTGATGTGCCAATGCTCAGCTCTGTTCCGGGAACGGTGATATATTCTCCCGCCTGCTACGAGGAAGTGAGAATGTGCCTGAAAAAGGCTGTATATGAGGATAAATGCATTGCCGCAGTACGCTATCCCAGAGGTGCGGACGACTCCGTTTTTGACAAGAGCAGTCTTAATACGGAGTATACACTGACTGAAAGCGGAAACAGCGAAATACTGATTATTTCCTACGGCAGGGTGTATAACGAGGTCTGTAAGGCTAAGACTGTTCTTGACGGCGACAATATTTCAGCTGACCTGCTGAAGCTGACAAAAATTTATCCTGTAGCCGATGAGCTTGTGGATATTGCAATGAAATACCGCTGTGTGATATTCTTTGAGGAGAGCATGGGAAGCGGCTCAATATCTGAAAAATTCGGCAGTATGCTGGCTGAGCGCTCTTATAATGGCAGCTACAGCACTGTAACAGCCGATGACTTTATGAAGCAGGCTTCTGTGAAGTCATGTCTCAGCAAGCTTGGACTGAGCTGTGAGAAAATCACGGAATATGTGAGAAAAAGGAGCTTTACCGATGTCAAGGCTTGACAGTGAGCTTGTGGCAAGGGGGATTTTCCGCAGCCGTACAAAAGCAAAGGAAATGATAAAAGCCGGAGCAGTTGCAGTCAACGGAAAAGTAGCTGACAGGCCTTCCATGACCGTTTCTGACAGCGATGATATTGAATCTCTGTCTGTTGAAAAGCAGTATGTGGGACGTGGTGCGCTTAAACTGAAAAAGGCGGCTGAATGCTTCGG
>JAEDLA010000248.1 GCA_016295545.1 Oscillospiraceae bacterium
TATGCGGTTCAGGTATGACGAAAACGGCAAGACCAATCCTGAGCCTGCCACTTTTGAACAGGTGCTGAAGCATATTTCACAGATAAAGGAAAACGGCGTTTTAGAGGATTACAGAGAGCTGATAATGTATATAGAGACGGGATTTACAGGTGCATGGGGAGAACAGCACAGCGGAAAATATACATCAGTGGAGTATAAGGCACAGCTTCTGGACGCAATGCTTGATATGGTGCCGCCGGAGATTCCCGTAACTGTCCGTACTCCCGATACCTTTGCAAAATGGGCAGGAATAGAACGTTCCGAAATCAATACGTGGGTTTCAGAGCCGGGAAGTGAAGCCGCAAGAGTAGGAATGTACAATGACGGCTATATGGGTTCTGATTCCGATTTAGGAACATTCTCAGACCGTGCAAAGGAGACGGAATGGCTTGGCAATCAGACGCTTTACACCTACTACGGAGGAGAATTTTCCGGAAATCTTGAATGGGCACAGAAATTTGACACATATCTGCCGGAAAATGCAGTTCCGGAGATGTATAAAACTCATCTCAGCTATATAAATTCCAATATTTACAGCCTTTACAAGGATTATACCTATGGAGAACCCTATGACACAGGCGGAGCAGACAACTCAGCATACTACGGGGAGACAGTGTACAAATTTATACGTGACCATATCGGCTATCGTTTTGTGCTCAGGGATTCTGACCTCAGCAGTGAGGTAAAGCAGGGCGGTATATTGAAGCTTGATTTTGATGTGGAGAATACCGGCTTTGCCAATCCGGTAAGACAGCAGACAGCGGAGCTGATACTGGAAAAAGACGGCGATTATTATACCGTTCCCGTTGATATCGACACAAGGAAATGGCTGTCCTGTGAAACCTCCGTGGAACAGCTTGAAATGAAGCTGCCCGGCGGTATGGAAACAGGGGAATGGAACGTATATATACGCTTCTCCAAAGGAAATTCAGGAGTTGAGGACAGCTATATGCGTACAGTCAGATTTGCCAACAACGGACTGTGGAATGCCTCTCTCGGAGCAAATCTGCTTGGCAGCTTTGAGGTTACAGAAAATGCCAATATAAGGCAGATTACAAGAAACAGCTTGGCACAGATGAATACCGAAGAAACATTTTATGCGTCACTGGGAAACATGAATACAATAAATAATATTATCATAAATGACGGAACACGCTCAAGTGAGGCAGAATGGAATGACAGTCTCCTTGCGGCTTCTGAGGGTGATAACAGGCTGTATGTGACAAATGATGACAAGTACCTTTATGTAATGGCTGAGATAGCTCAGAATGCTGCTGCGCCGGTATATAATCTCCAGATAAAAAATGCTTCTGAGGATAATAAATTTTACTGGATATATTATGCGTCCAACGGCTATGTCTATTTCAATAACGGCTCATACGACGGCTGTACCTGTAACAGGTCGGGAAATTATGTGGAGTTTCGCATACCCTTTGGCAGAGTTATGAACATTGAGCCTGGAACAGTCCTTTCCTCTGTGCGAGTCTCTATTCAGGACAGTGCTGATTCATGGGTTGTCACAGGAGAGCTTACCTCCGGAGAATATACCGTTGAGGACAGCTTTGCTGTTTATACTGCTAAGAAAACAGTCAGTGCAGTATCGGGTAAAAATATCAGTATGGGCGTTGAAACCTCCCTTGAAAATGCTGAGTACCAGTGGTATCATGACGGAAAAATAATCTCTGGTGCAAATGATAAATCCTATTTTGCTGAAGCTGTTTCTCCTGAGGACGAGGGACTGTATACCGTTAAAATTACTTCTTCCGGAGGTGCAGTCCGTGAAGCTGAGATATGTCAGATAGAAAAGGTATATGTGACAGCCGGAACAGGTGACATAAACGGTGACGGAGCTGTAAATATTGCTGATGCTGTCACCTTGCAGAGCTACCTTTTGAGAAGACTGGAGCGCAGAGATATTTTTGATGATTTATCCGATATAACCGGCGATGAATCAACGGATATTTTTGATATGATAGCTCTCAGAACTTATCTGACGAGTAAGGAGAAAGCATGATACATATTTACTGCGGAGACGGAAAGGGCAAGACTACTGCGGCACTGGGACTTGCCCTGAGAGCCGCCGGAAACGGAATGAGAGTTCACATTGTCCAGTTTATGAAAGGCAGTGAAACTTCGGAGCTGTCGGCGCTGAGTAAGATTCCGGAAATTACGGTGCGCCGCTGTGACAGAGATTACGGCTTTACATTCAGCATGGACGAGGAAAGCAGAGCAATGATAAAAAGCTGTCATGACAAAATGCTGAACGAAGCCTTTCTCCTTGCCGGTTCGGGAAGAACAGATATGCTGATTTTTGACGAGTTCTGCTGTGCTTATAATAATAATCTCCTTGACCGTGAGCTTGCAGACAGGGCAGTCCTTGAAACACCGGACAGTACGGAGCTTATCCTTACAGGCAGAGAGCCTGATAAAAAATTCATTGAAGCTGCCGACTACGTAAGCGAGATAAAGGCGGTAAAGCACCCTTACACACGGGGGATAACTGCAAGGAAGGGGATAGAATATTAATAGCGGTGAAGCCGCAAGGTGGGATTCCAAAGGGGTTATTAACCCTTTGTCAGGGGGACAGCGTCCCCCTGACAAAGCAGTAAATCAAGCGCAGCGATGATTTACG
>JAEDLA010000249.1 GCA_016295545.1 Oscillospiraceae bacterium
AAGCGCAGCGATGATTTACGGACACTCCAGCATTACTTCCCTCGGCTTGCCCGACAAAGTAATTATCGATATTAAATTGACGAAGTAAAAGTAATAACCAAACAAAAAGGCAGCCCGATAAAACGAGCTGCCATAAAATTTATAACCAGAACGCAAACATCTGCTCAACCTCATAAGCCATATCAGGATACCAGGTGAACGCCTGGCGGATAAACTGTATACCCTCGACGAAAAGTCCCCATGCTACTGAGAAGCACATAAAATATGTCATAAGCTTTCTGATAGTTTTGTTGTCTGTTTTCAGATAAAGGAAAAAGAATACCGCAAAAGCTCCAATCAGCATCTGCCACGAGAAATCCACCATATACCTTACTGCATAGCCGCTCTCCCAGACGGAAGCTATGATAAGCAGCGGCATTATCACACAGGGAAGTCCGATATATATAAGTGAACCTGCCTTTGACTTTCTGTCCGGAAGTCTCCTGTAAGCCTTATGTGAGAAAAGATAAGCAAACATCGGCAGAGCAAGGAAGAAAAGTCCGGAAGTATTCCATGTTTCAGAACGGTCCATGTAGAAGAAACCGTTTATGCCCATTTGATTGAAGGTTGTTTCAACAAACGGATAAACAGCCGAAAAATGAGGAGGATTGAACAGATAGTTGTAAACAGCGATCCATACAAAAGAAGTGTGGTATTCAGCCTTTGTGAAGTTGTTTACAGTAAGGGAGTACTGTATGCCGAAATCAAAAGGTGAATCAAATCGCACATAGTTGTACCACATCTGAATTGCGCCGAAAATCATCATAGGCAGAGCTGCGCAGATGATGTAGATTACCCTACGTTTAACGCTGTACACAGCGCCGTCACCCTCAGTAATTTCAGCTTTTGGAGAAAGTCCCGACCGCCTGAATCCGAGTATCATGAACAGTACAGCGCACAGGCAGTAAACAGCTGTTGTAGGACGGCTCATAACAGCAAGGGCAAAAAGCAGTGATGAAACGGCAGTCTTGACAGGAGAAATAGCTCCCTTGCCGATAATATTCGCTTCAAGCAGGAAATAGAAAGCCCATGTAAGGAAAGCAAATCCGAACGCCATAGCCACCTCATAGAAATCGGGACGACCTATACTGAACCATATTCCGCTGACGGTCTGAAGAAGAATAAGGCTGAGTATCACCATACCGGAGGGCAGATTTTTGAAAAATCTGCGTATTATGGACATAAACAGCATTGCAAGACCTATCATGCCGATAATGGAGAATATCATAACGGCAACGGAATCAGGGAAGAAGTACCCCTCCGGAGCGTCCGCAGCTCCTTTAGTCAGTGCATGATACGGCCAGAAAAGCAGCACTACCGGAGCAATTCCGTAATAGGAGTAAAACTTACCTTCATAGAAAACGTGGTCCCAGTTCTGATAGCCGACAGCCGGCTGACGCAGAGTTCGGTCGTAGGGATTTTCAACTGCAAGCAGCTCCTCTGACGGCTCAATAAGCAGATTAGTCTGACCGGCGGAGAAAGCCTCCACAAGCTCCTGAGACATCTGATTTCCCTGAGTATTCCGCATAATATCGCCCCATGACTGCTCTCCCCTCTTATAGTTGTTAACATAAACTGCACCGATGCAGAACATGGCAGTTATAACAGCGGCAGCGGCAGTACAGAAGCGTTTATTGTCCTTGTATTCACGCTTCATAACAGCGGAGCTGAAAACGGAATAGAAAAGAATGCCGAAGCAAAGAATGAGAAAAACTCTGCCGACGGAAATATCAACAGGTATCTGCTTGTTGATGTAGATTCCGTTGATAATAATTTTATCGCTGTCGTTTGACAGATTAAACTTCACAGAAGCGGCAGAAACCTTTCCTGAAAGGCTGACAGCCGTATAGAGAGCCTCCTCCGTAGCGGCAGGGAGCTTTCTGTTAACAATGTCATAGCGGTAGTTGCCTGTATTAGTCTCATCTTTAGTATCGATTTTTAATGTAACACTGCCGGTATTTCCCTCAAAGGAAATATCCGTATAAACCGTACCGATTTTTCGGTCAATGCCCTCAAATTTCAGGATACCCTCATTTTTACCCTCAATAACAACAGCATCTCTTTCGCCGTCATAAACAGCATATTCGTTAAGCTCAGCGTTTTCAAAGGAAAGCTTCTGTTCCTTATAGCCGCCGAAAGCAAGATAGTAAGAGGGCATATTGAAAAAGGTAAGCTCCAGAACAGCAGTAACAGCAATAAGCTTTCCGGCGAAATTAAGCGTCCTGTTCGGGTAGCGGCAATGGATCTGATAAACGATATAAAGAGCAATATTCATAAAGCTCATAAAGAAAACTGTACCGTCATACGCCTTGAAATCCACAAATCCGACAATATCCACAAGACCGATAATGAACATGACAAGGCAGATTATTTCAGCAATAAGGATTTTGCTGTTTCTGTTTTTTTTGCTGTTATCCTTAGCTGCCGGCGCAGTCTGTGATTCTTTCATAGCTTTCAGCAGAATGGCAGAATTTACGACCATAGCCGCCGCAAGGATAAAAAAGATCAGATGTATCATTGTTTTTCCTCCAAAAAAAGCGGCTCTGTACCCTCATACTTCCTGCCGCCTGATACTAATTCCATATCAACCTGCTGAAAAATTTGTCAGCTATCGTTCCGTCACTC
>JAEDLA010000250.1 GCA_016295545.1 Oscillospiraceae bacterium
AAAAGGCACTTCATGCATTCAGCGGGATGCGGAAACTATACCGCAAGCTTTTCAGCTTTTCGTCCCGGCAGCAACTCCCCGTCTGCCGGACACTTCACGCACAGTTTCCTACTCTGATGCTTATATTCGTATGATTTATTAGAACGCAATCTCACCTGCGATATGGTAAAGATCGTCTTCAAAAGGCTTTTTCATGGAAAGCGCTTCCTGAATGTCAAAATCAACAATCTTGTTGCTCTGCATTCCGACAACTCTGTTACCGATACCCTGTGAAAGCAGGTCAACTGCGTAATAACCCATCTGACTTGCAACAACTCTGTCTCTTACTGTTGGCGAACCGCCTCTCTGAACATGACCGAGAATTGTAGTTCTTGCTTCAATACCAGTCTTTTCCTGAAGAGTTCTTGCGATTTCTTCCGAATGACCAACGCCTTCGGAAACAATGATTATAAAGTGCTGCTTGCCTGTTTTTCTTGACTCAAGCATTTTCTTGGCAACTTCATCAAGATTATAAGGAACTTCACTTGTAATTACATAAGTTGCACCGCAGGCAACACCTGTATTAACAGCAATAAAGCCTGCACCTCTGCCCATTACTTCTACAACACTGCATCTGTCGTGTGACTGAGCAGTATCTCTGAGCTTGTCAACCATTTCCATAGCTGTATTCATAGCTGTGTCATAGCCGATAGTATATTCTGTACATGATATATCGTTATCAATTGTGCCCGGAAGTCCTACGCAAAGAATACCTTTTGCTGAAAGGTCAGCCGCACCTCTGAAAGAACCGTCACCGCCGATTACAACGATACCCTCAAGACCAAGTTCTTCACACTTTGCCTTAGCCTTTTCAACGCCTTCTTCAGTTCTGAATTCAGGACATCTTGCAGTATAAAGCATTGTACCGCCTCTCTGAATAATATCAGAAACGCTTCTTTCGTTCATTTCAATAACATCACCGTTGATAAGTCCATTATATCCTCTGCGGATACCGTAAACCTGCATACCCTTTCTTATAGCGGCTCTTGTTACTGCACGAACAGCAGCATTCATTCCCGGGGCGTCTCCTCCGCTTGTTAAAACACCAATCTTTTTAAGCATTATTATAACTCCTATCCGCCTTATGGCATGTTTAATTTACCATATACTATTTTACTACATTTAAGATTTTTGTCAAGTCATTTCGGCTAAATTTATGAAAATTATTCATAAACTGTCTGTTTTCATACTAATCTATAAGTCCGATATTGTCAGGCAAAATTATTTTTTCAATTTTTTCTGTAAATTCCTTACATATATTTACTCCGGAAACAGATTTTGGTCTGACAAATTTACGCATATCAGTAAGATAAAAGCAAAGCTGTGTATTTCCTGGGTAATCAATTGCAGCTGAAATTATATTTTCCGCAATGTCTTTCTGAGTGCTTTTAATTTTTACGCAGAATCTTTTTTTGCTGACTATATCCATAAATTCTTCCTCAGACCAGACATGGCTGCATATAACAGAAAACTCATAATCATCCTTAGGCGAAACTTTTCCTGTTATATATATTATTTTACCCTGTTCCAGCTTTGATTTATAAAGCTCACAGGTATCCGGAAACAAGGTACATGAAAGAGAGCCGCTTATATCCTGAACGCTTACAAAAGCCATTTTTCTGCCGTTGGACGTGTAATGTGCCGTTATATCGTCTATAACTCCCAGAAAGCTGAACTCTTTATTTTTATATTCTGCTCCGGAAAACTTTTTTATTTCACCAATGCACGGCAGTTTCATAAGACTGGCAGTCAGTCGGTATTCACCAAGAGGATGACCGGATATATACATTCCTGTTGCAAGTTTTTCAAATTCAAGCAGGTCTGTATATTTGTATTCTGACTGCGATTTTTTTTTCGGTTTAACCACAGTCTTCGTATTGTTTTCGGGAAACAGATTCATCTGTCCGTCAACATTCTGCCTTGAAAAATCCGAATAGCTGTTCATCAGAAATTCATATTCGGAAACCATTTCACGGCGTGTTTCTCCAAGACTGTCAAAGCAACCGGACTTGATAAGATTTTCCACTATAATTTTGCTAATACTCAGTCCAGAAGTTCTTTCACAGAAATTGTCAAGTGAAGTGAAACTACCGCTTTTCTCACGTTCAGCAATAATGCTGCTGATAACTCCCCTGCCGATATTCTTTATCGCAAGCAAGCCATATCTTATGCCATCACTTTCCGCAGTAAACTCGCAGAAACTGCAATTTATGTCCGGGCGAAGTATCTCAATGCCGTTTTTCCGGCACTCCTCCGCATATTCCGCCAGCTTATCCGTATTGCCCAGTACACTTGACATAAGTGCCGCCATATATTCCTTTGTGTAATGGAATTTCAGATAAGCAGTCTGATAGGAAAGGTAAGCATAGGCGGCGGCGTGGGATTTGTTAAAGGCGTAGGACGCAAAACTGCTCATTTCGTCAAAAATTTCGTTGGCGGTTTTCTCATCAATGCCGTTAGCAACTGCTCCTATGCACACAGCAGAACCGTCCTCACAATTACTGCCGTACACAAATATCTGACGTTCTTTTTCCATTACATCATGCTTTTTTTTCGCCATTGCACGTCTTACAAGGTCGGCACGTCCGTAGGTATACCCTGCCATAACACGGCATA
>JAEDLA010000251.1 GCA_016295545.1 Oscillospiraceae bacterium
TGTACCAGTCCGGCAGCCTTGAGGAGCTTGATACCGACCAGCTTCTTGAAATGTCTGACGATGGACTGCTTACAGCTGTGAAAAAAAGCGTGATATCCGCAGAAGAAGCCGGAGACAAAAAAGATGGCATATATTACAGCAATCCATACAGCCGTCTTAATATTTCCTCATATCTCCTTGAAAAAGAAATAGTGAACTAAAAACCGGTCTGATACATTACTAAACGAATGTATCAGACCGGTTTTTATACATAATCAATTTTGGATTAAAGAGGACTGTCCCCTTAACAGAGCGCCCTTAAAATTTACTGCATACCGCCTTTAACGTAGAAGTTGTTCTGAATAATCAGAGCACAGCCGCCTGCAAAATTATTTCTGCTGTCAAGCTTGCTGAGAACAACTCTGTCAGCAATTTCCTCGCTGACAAGACGAATCATTTCTCTCTTGACATAGTCAAACTGCTTCTCATTGAGCTTGTAGTTGTGGAGAATAATTCTCTTTGCAAAGTGGCTGATAGCAAGATTGTTGATAAGAACGGTGTACTTTGCGATAATGTCGTCAACAAGATTCTTGACAGGCTCTTCGCCTCTCATAAGTGCCATGAAAACATTATCAGTATTGATATTGTTCTTGTCGCCCTCAGTCAGCTCAAAGAGGATAGGAGTTTTCTCCTTTGAATAGATGTCATTGAATGCGTTAAGGATAGCTCCCCTTGAAAGCTCAGCCTTAACTGAACCGTCAGGATAGCCCTCGTAGGATTTACCGCCGGGAGCAACGATATATCTCTCAATAGTAGATGTATATGAAGAATAATCGTTGGAAAGCACATTTTTGTTGAGGATAGCAAGGTTTACCTGATTGCCGTTGTGGAGAAATGCCTGATTAACCTGATAGCCGTTGAGGTTCTTGAAGTCATTGCTTGCAAGAGCAAGGAGACCAATAGCATTTCCGCACTGAACGTCAATATCAACACCGCTTGAAACCTTATCAATAAAGTTGGAGAAGTCAAGCTCGCCGTCCTTGTAGAAAATCTTGAGCTTGCCCCACATTGAGGGAACAACACCGATACCGATACCGAGAACCTTGTCCTTTGTAAGACAGCTGTTAGCCATCATTTCGTTGCTTTTCTGAATAATAAAGCTGATGATGTCCTTGCTTGTAGTTCTTTCATCGATAACCATGCTTGCCTTATCAAGAACTTCTGCGTTAAGGTTAGTAAGACCGATGCTTACCTCCTTTTCATCAACAGTTGCACCGAGAGCAAACTTGCTGTTCACATTTATGTCAATAAGGATCTTTCTTCTGCCCTTCTGAAGCTTTTCAGTGTTAACAGGAGCCTCACCTATTTCAACGAGAACGCCTTCCTCAATCATTTCATTTGTGATAATAGTTACAGCAGCTCTTGTGATTTCCAGAGCACTTGCCACATCAACTCTTGAAATCGGACCTGTTTCTCTGATAACACGAAGTATCTGCATTCTGTTACGTCTTTTAAGATCAAGTTTACTGATTCCACGTTTTTCCATTTTTTACAACTCCATTTCTTAATTTTTTGTATACTAATTAATTATCTTTGCAAGTAACTAATGTTCCACGCCTTGTATTTCTTAAAAATTATTATAACACATTCATACTAAAAAGTAAACGATTCCAAAATCAAATTTGGCAAATTCGGGGATAAGCACAACTCATCCAAACAAGCAACCGATATTTTCGGTAATTTTTACCACCAGTGGCAATGTTCCGATAGAAAGCACTGTTCCGGCTGTAAATATCTCCGAAGCATAGAGTGAATTCCTATTATAACGTATGCACTGGAGCGTACACATTGCTGCCGGAGGCGCTGCCGCAGCTACAATAACAGTAAGTCTAACCTTTTCGTCAACATCAAACAACGCAAGTATAAATATAAGGACAGCCGGAATAATAATCAGTTTAAGCAGACAGATATAGTAAATTGACGGCTTCTTTAAAAGCTTTATCACGTTTGTATCAGCCATTGTCACTCCGGAAACTATCATCGCCAGCGGAGTATTAAGAGCCGCAATATAATTCAGTGCTTCTGCCGGTATTTCCGGAATTTTTATACGTGCAAAGAACATTATGATTCCCAGTACGATTGCTATGATAGTAGGAGAATAAAATACCTTTACTACCTGTTTCAGATTTTTTTCGCCGGAAATAAGGATTATTCCGTGAGTCCACACCACAAAGTTGAATACCGTTACAAATGCGGTAAGGTAAAATACTCCCTCAGTGCCGAAAAGAGCGTCCACAAGGGGAATTCCCATAAATCCGCAGTTGGAGTAAATTGCGGAAAAACGCTCTATCTCCGTTTCTCTGCCCTCCTTGTTTCGTATGAGCAGATATGCCGCTCCTATCATAACAGCATAGGCGAGGACCGAAAGTGCCGCTGTTATAAGAAGGTTGCGCACAAGTTCCGTTCTGTACTCCGTCTGATATGCCATTAGTATCAGTATTGGATTTACTACCTGCAAAACAAGCTTTGAAAGGCTCTTGTTGGCGTCTTTGGTGATTATTCCCGTTTTTGCGCAGATAATGCCCACCGCTATAAGCATGAGCATTATTATTGTCTGCCTGAGTATTGTTCCTGCCATTTATACAGCTGCCTCCTGAACTG
>JAEDLA010000252.1 GCA_016295545.1 Oscillospiraceae bacterium
TGCACGCCTATATCTCCCTCAACAGTGTACGTTACCGTATATGTGAGGGAGTTTTCGTTTTGCTCCGATACTATTTCACGCTCGATTATCCTCACATCGCTAAGGAAATTTTTTTCGTACAGATAGATTTTTTCCATTAATTCCGCCTCAAGCTCCTCCTGGGTGTATTCCTTTTCCGACAACGAAGTCTCTGCAAGCCTGTTTTCTATTACACTTACGGGAAGCATACGTCCTAAAAAACTGAGCTGACGTTCATTGCTCTCAGCAGTACAGCTTTTATAATGATTTTTCCCTATAAACAGCGGTATTTTCAGGTTCATCAGCTTTACATACCGCTCCTCCGAAACGCTGCCTGTGGGAAGATAAAGCTGCTGCCTGAACTCTCCGGTAAATACAGCTGTTTCCTCATATATTCCTGTAATATTTCCCATTGCATGGTGCTTAGTTATATGACCTGCCGCATCGCTTGTCACTCCGCTTATCAGCATATCGCCCTCACGGACATAGTCCCCCACAATACGCATGAGCATACCATCATGCACTGTTGTAGAGGTTATCTGCGCTGATTTGCCTGCCACAACATTACAGGGCATTCGCTCCTGTACCATTTCCGGCTTCTTTACAATTTCAGTTACTTCCACAACAACCCTGTTGCCCGTGCGCCGTATGCCTGCCCATGCTATATCGTCCACCATAAGGCGAAGCTCATTTTCACACCATGCAAAGTTGATGTCTTTCATATAGCTGCCCTGTTTTATGTCAAGCTCCTCAAGCGCCGCAAGGATAACCCTGTCGCTTACTGCAGAATTTCCCTGTATATCGATAGTTATTATAATTCCGGAAAAGTATATTGACAGTCCCAGCACAACAGCTGCTCCGAAAACTATTCCAATGCGCTTTCTGTACCGGAGCAGCTTTTTTGACAGCGTTTCGCATTCGTAATATTTAAGCTCCACACCGCATTTTTCTGCAAAATCCTGAAGCTTCGCAAGGTCATGGCGGTAAATCTCGCAGTAAAAAACGTCCCGGCGGCAGTATTGTCCGAAGCAGTAAATTCTGCCGCTGTGTATCATATTTATAAAACGGTACAGATTTCTGCCCCTTGCATTAATCTTTACGCATCCTCTCAGCTGATTGTGCATTTCGTCTGCCATTCCTTTCAATAAATTCTATCTGTGATATTCTGCCCCTGACTATCAGCCCCTTTGTTTTGAAATCATAGGCTTTCAGTCCGCTGCCCCATATCTGTATGCAAAGGTGTCCGGAGACAAGCTTCATGAAAACCTCATTGTACTCCTCTATGCGGCGGCAGTTTTCTATAAAAAGCTCCCTGTTGCTCTCTATATGCATTCCCGGATCAAGATACAGCGCTTCTTTAGTTTTTTCTGCAATTTTGTCAAACAAGCAAAATCACTCCCCGAAGAATATTGTTTCATAAATAATAATATGATTAAGCAGGTGATCAATATGAAAAATTTCAGAAAATCTGCTGTGACCGCTTTAAAAATTTTTGCCGCAGCCTTTTTTGCTCTATTCTGCCTTACAAGCACTGATTCTGTCAAAACTGCCGTTGAATCAGCTCTTACGAGGTGCCTTACCGTTGTTGTACCCTCTCTTTACGCAATGATGATAGTCTCCGGCTTTCTTGTCAGAAGCGGAATCATAGAGAAGCTGGCCGGACCGCTTTCCAAAGCCGGCAGATTTTTTTTCGGCATGGACGGCTGTATATTCCCGATTTTCCTTTTCAGTATGTTCGCCGGTTATCCTGTAGGTGCCAAAATGCTCTGCACTGCTGCCGAAAAAGGTGACATCTCCGAAAAGCAGGCAAATCTCCTTTCCGGTGTATGCTTCGGGGCAGGTCCTGCATTTATATTCGGCTGTATTTCCTCTCAGCTCTACGGAAGCTCTGCCGCCGGAAAGCTCATATTATTTTCAACAATTTCCGCTAATATAGTTCTTGCGCTTTTACTCTCACTGAAGCTGAAAAGTGAGAAAATGCCGGATAAAAGATGTGCAAATCTCCGGCTGACCTCCGATGTTCTTATGGACAGCATTCTCTGCGGCGGACGGTCTATGGCGGATATTTGCATAATGATAACAGCTTTTTCTGTATTTACAGCCTTTCTTGCAGATACAGGAGCTGTATCTGCTGCCGCTGAGCTGATTTCAGCTGTCTCCGGTATTTCTCCTCAGTGTGCCTGCGGACTGCTCCGCTGCCTTATCGATGTGACAGCTGCTGATTCGCTGCCACAAAATAACTATTCCATTCTTCCGGCAATATGCAGTCTGTCCTCTTTCGGAGGTTTATGCGTTATCATGCAGATTGCTGCTGTCACTGCCGGAAAAATACGGCTTCTTCCGGTAGTCATCCTGCGCATTGCTGCCGCTGTCATAAGCGGTATCATCTGTCGGTTTGCCATGTCCTTTTTCCTTGCCGGAGAAGCTGTTCAGGCGGCTGAAATTAATGTATCGGTTCATCAGGCAGCTTCACCTGTTCCCTCAGTTCTTCTGATTATTATGACTATTATTCTGTTCAGTGAATATGATAAGGCAGCAGGCGTTTCCTGATACTAATTCCATATCGTTCTGTTGAAAAAGTTGTCTGATAGCGTTTCGTCAATCAAGGCGACTG
>JAEDLA010000253.1 GCA_016295545.1 Oscillospiraceae bacterium
TTGACGAAACGCTATCAGTCAATTTTTTCAACAGAACGATATGGAATTAGTATTACATCTCCCATTATTGCTTCATCGGAACAGGGAACAGCTGCGACTATGTAGTTTACTGCGTAGGATACGCCTATTCTGCCAAGATGAACCGTTTCATTCTCCTTAACGTCCTTGCAGTAAAGCTGATATGTGACGGCAGGGGAGCCTGTATCTGTAATGACTTCCTCATTTTTTTCCATTCATTGAGCCACTGCGGCGTTTCAGTAATTCTTGAATCAAGTCCCAGATATACAGTGATATCTGCACCTGCTGTGAATGTTGCTTCGCTGCTTGTATGCTTCTTTGAATCACAGGCAGTGCGTATCCATTCAGCTCCTAAAAGATGTTCGGGAATTGCTGAAAATTTGTAATCCCTGTCTCCGAAAACATTGTCGTTTACTTTTAATTCTGACTGCACTGACCACCTGTCAGCATTGCTGTAATCCATTACGCTAAGTGATTTTATGTACCGTCCGTCCGGATATTTCGTTTTTTCATGTCTGGGATAAATATGAGAGAATACATTCAGTGACTCCAGAGGAAATCCGTTAAAATCAAAAAGTCCCTGATTGTCATAGCTTTAACCGCCGGCTGATGACGCAGTCTTATCATATTCTGCTGCATATTCAGTTGCCCAGCCTGAGCCGTATTCTTTCCAGAGACGGCTCTGCTCCTCCCATGAAATGCCGTTTTTGCCTATCCATGCCGGTTCCCAGTATAAAACGCCCAGCCCCTTTTCGCCTGTATCAGCAATTGCCTGAAATACGTCTGAAAGGCACTGCGCCTGTCCGTTTACTGAAATCTCATAGCGCAGTTCAGCTCCGGAAGAACCTTCTGATACAGCGTTTCCAAAGGTATCTCCGTCTGAATTTGTGTAAGGATAAGCAGTTTCTGCCGCCATTACATATTTATCATAGGTTTCTCCGATGCTTTTAAGCGTGTTTGTCAGATTTTCTGTAGTTCCATGCCAGTAAGGATAATAAGATGTTGCAAATGCATCATAATCAACATTGCATTCGTTCAGTACCTTTGAATACCAGTCATAATAACCTGTTGAAGTATTGGCAAAATGAAGCGCAATCATTATTTCAGGATCAAATTCCCTGACTGCTTTACAGCCGGAAGTGAACAGGTCACATATTTTATACATATCTGTTTCGCCGCAGAAAAAGCAGTTAGTTTAATTTCCAACCTGTACCATACCTATATCTGCTCCTGCATCAGAAATAGTTTTGAGACTCTCTTTGGTGAAGTCGTAGATAGCCTGCTGTTTTTGCTGAAAATCATAACACTGCCATGCTTTCGGGACTGTCTGTTTCTCCGGATCAGCCCAGAAATCTGAATATTGAAAGTCAGCTAAAAGCTTCATTCCGTATTGTGCGGCTCTTCTGCCTATCTCTGCGGCATTCCTTACGTCACAGTTTCCTCCGCCATAGCTTTCTCCTGAGTTTGTAAAGGGCTGATTCCATATACGAACCCGGATATAGTTTACGCCCTTTTCTGACAGCGTTTTAAAAATGTCCTGAGGTTCGCCTGAATCATTGTAAAAACGGATACCTGTCTTTTCAAGCGAAAGGATAGAAGAAATATCTACACCTTTTATTGGCTCACCATTGTTAATGGTCGGATCAAGGTTGTTATACCATACATCATTAAAATCAACCTGTGAGGCGTTATTCTGATGTACTATACTATGCTCCGCTGGTGATAAGCCGTATCCTGCTGATGTGTAATTTGTAAAAATAGATAATGATACTGTCGCTGCAAGGACAGCTGAGATAATCCTGCATACTTTCATTGTAATTTTCCCCAAAAGGTATACTCATCCTGATTTTGCAAAATTGCTGAGTATATATTTTTTCTAATTTATACTTTAACGCATTAATTTCTTCATGTCAATGGATTTATTTGATTTTTACATTTTTCTTCATTCTGTCTTAAAATATTCTTTTGATTCTTATTGACATTCAATTCTTTATGGTGTATAATACTTATATGAGTTATTCGGAGCAGCATCTGAATCACTTGCGTGACAAAATTTAGTTTCAGGATTGGAGCTGATACTTTGCGTTCAAAAGGCATTAAAAATATAACCGAAAACCGGCAGGCACGGCATGAATATTTTATCCTTGAATCCTTTGAGGCAGGTATTGAATTAGTCGGCACTGAAGTTAAATCTATCCGCTCAGGCAGTGTTAATCTCAAGGACAGCTGGTGCTCAATTGATAATGGTCAGCTCTATATTCGTGGGATGCATATCTCTCCTTACGAAAAGGGGAATATTTTCAACCGTGATCCACTCAGAGTTCGCAGACTGCTTATGCACCGAAAGGAAATTAATCGGCTTTTTGGAAAAATTAAACAGGATGGTCTGACTCTTATCCCTCTTAGTCTGTATTTTAAAGACTCCAGAGTTAAAGTTCAGCTCGGTCTGTGCAAAGGAAAAAAATTATATGACAAACGTGCCGATGCCGCTAAGCGTGATGCAAAACGTGAAATAGACCGCAGTCTGAAAATCCGGAACTCTTGAAGGGGGCGTAAAGGTTTCGACGGGGATTCTGAAGTCCGATAAGCGAGCAGAGCCGG
>JAEDLA010000018.1 GCA_016295545.1 Oscillospiraceae bacterium
CCTCGTCAATATTATAGCTCATGCAGGGATAGAAAATGAAGTCAACGCCCTTGTCAAGGAGATTTTCAATATGCCCATGAGTCAGCTTTGCCGGATAGCATACCGTATCGGAAGGAATTGTATGCTGTCCCAGATAGTACATATCCCTTGAGCTTTCGTCAGAAATAACCGTTTTAAAGCCAAGCTCCGTAAAGAGAGTGTGCCAGAAAGGCAGCTGCTCGTAAAAGCTGAGGGCAAGAGGAAGTCCCACAACAGCCACAGGCTTAGTCGGCTGTCCCTGAGATGTCATATTCACGATGCTGCTGTACTTGTATTCATAAAGGTCGGGGACAGTATTTTTCTTCGCTCTGCCGCTGCCCTTTTCACAGCGGTTTCCGGAAATAAAGTTCCTGCCCTTGCCAAAGCTGATGATATTAAGCTGACAATTAGCCGTACAGCCGCCGCAGCTTGCATTTTTTGAGGTGTACGAGAAGCTTTCCATATCCTCAGCACTAAGCAGAGCCGATTTTTCCATTGCGTGCTCCTTTGCATAGAGGGCACAGCCAAAAGCTCCCATAAGCCCTGAAATAGCCGGACGGATAACATTTCTGCCAAGCTCCTTTTCAAAGGAGCGGAGAACTGCATCGTTAAGGAAGGTTCCGCCCTGAACAACGATATTTTTGCCAAGCTCCTCAGGAGATCTTGCACGGATAACCTTGTAAACAGCATTTTTGATAATAGAGGAGGAAAGTCCGGCGGAAATGTCCTCCACCGTTGCGCCGTCCTTCTGAGCCTGTTTAACAGAGCTGTTCATGAAAACCGTACAGCGTGAGCCGAGATCAACAGGGTGCTTTGCAAAAAGTCCAAGCTGAGAAAACTCCGCAATATCATAACCCATAGCCATTGCAAAGGTCTGAATAAATGAGCCGCAGCCGGAGGAACAGGCTTCATTGAGCATAATACTGTCAATAGCTCCGTTTTTTATCCTGAAGCACTTTATATCCTGTCCGCCGATGTCGATAATAAAGTCCACTGAGGGACAGAAATGAGCCGCCGCCTTAAAATGGGCAACAGTCTCAACAATGCCGTAATCAACGGAAAGTCCGGCTTTAATAAGCTCCTCGCCGTAGCCTGTTACAGCAGAGCCTTTTATGATAATGTCCGGATTCATTTCAGCGTATATCTTCTTCACCTGAGCGGCTATCTTGTCAAGAGGCTGTCCCTGATTTGAGGAATAATGGCTGTAAAGAAGCCTGCCGTCCTCTGTAATAAGAACAAGCTTTGTAGTAGTTGAACCGGCATCGATACCAAGATAGGCACTTCCCTTGTATGTATGAATATCGGCATAGCCTAAATCGCATTTCCTGTGCCGTTCGATAAACTCATCATACTCCGCACGGGTTGCAAAAAGAGGTTCACCGGTGATAATATTGTCCGATACCCTTGCATTGCTGATTTTCTCAGCAATATCCTTTATTTTATAGGAATTCTCCATTTCAGCGGCATAGACTGCACAGCCGTAAGCCACGAAAACAGGAGCTTCCTCCGGAAAAACTGCATGGTCGCTGTCCAGTCCCAGCGTCTTTACAAAGGCTTTTTTCAGTCCTTTCAGGAAGAAAAGCGGACCGCCGAGAAACAGCACCTTTCCCTCGATAGAACGTCCCTGTGCCAGTCCGGATACAGTCTGGTCAACAACAGCCTGAAAAATACTTGCGGCAATATCCTCTCTCCTTGCTCCCTGATTCAGGAGCGGCTGAATATCGGACTTTGCAAAAACTCCGCAACGTGAAGCGATAGGGTAGACCTTTGTTGCTCTCAGTGAAAGCTCATCAAGCTGGTCGGCAGTAATGCCAAGAAGCGTAGCCATCTGGTCGATAAAAGCTCCCGTACCGCCGGCACAGGAACCGTTCATACGCTGTTCCACTCCTCCGGTAAGGAAGATTATTTTTGCGTCCTCTCCGCCAAGCTCGATAACAGCGTCAGCGTCAGGCTGCTTTTTTCTTACGGCAATAAAAGCTGCATGAACCTCCTGAACAAAAGGAATTTCCGCAGCGTCAGCAAGTCCCAGTCCGGCAGAACCGGTGATACAGACAGTAAATTCCTCGTCGGGATAGTCCGCCTGAATTATTTTAAGCTGGTCGGTAACGGTCTCTCTTACCTTTGAAAAATGGCGCTGATACCTGGAATATACGATATTTCCGTCAGTATCAGTAATAACTGTTTTAACGGTGGTTGAGCCAACGTCGATTCCGAGAGAGAATTTTTCTGCCATATTACACCTCATAAAAAATGCACTTTCATACACCAATTTTTCATCTGAAATAAAATTTATCCTGTCATATTATTATACAACATATTTTTATAAAAATAAAGAGGAAAATATTATTATTCTTCATTTTAAACAAAAAGACGGCATAAAGCCGTCGATTTTTTATACTGCTTCTTTTTTTCCGTCATTTCCGGAATCGGAAGTGCTGTCGGGGAAATTGACCTTTTCAATGTCAGCTCCGAGAGAGCGAAGCTTACCCTCCATACAGTCGTAGCCTCTTTCGATATGGAAAATGTCCTCTATTTCGGTAATTCCGCTTGCAGCAAGACCGGCAATTATCAGGGCAGCACCGGCTCTCAGGTCGCACGCCTTTACAGGAGCACCCATAAGCCTGCCTGTACCCTCGATAACGGCAACCTTTCCGTCAACGGAGATATCCGCACCCATACGTCTCAGCTCATCAACATACCTGAAACGCTGTTCCCATACGCCCTCAGTAACAATGCTTGTGCCCTCCGCAAGAGTGAGGAGAGTGGCAATCTGTGGCTGCATATCGGTAGGAAATCCGGGATGAGGAGTAGTCTTGACGCTTGTCTTGACGAGAGGTCCGTCTACCCATACTCTGATACTGTCGTCAAACTGCTCTATATTCACGCCGATTTTTTCCAGTTTTTTTGTAATCGACTCAAGATGCTTCGGAATAACATTTTTTATAAGGACGTCGCCCTTTGTAGCAGCTGCGGCAATCATAAATGTACCGGCTTCTATCTGGTCAGGGATAACGGCATAATTTGTACCGTGAAGCCGTTCCACGCCTCTTATCTTGATAACGTCAGTACCTGCACCCATGATATTTGCGCCCATAGAGTTGAGGAAGTTTGCAAGGTCAACGATATGAGGCTCTTTTGCTGCATTTTCAATAATGGTAAGTCCCTCTGCTTTAACGGCTGCAAGCATAGCGTTCATGGTAGCTCCTACGGAAACTACATCGAAGAAAATCTGATTTCCGTGAAGTCTGTCTGCTGTAAGGTCTATCATGCCCTGACTGAGAGTGTAGTCTGCTCCGAGAACTGAAAAAGCTTTAAGATGCTGGTCAATAGGTCTGTCGCCGAGAGGGCAGCCGCCGGGCATGGAAACTCTTGCCTTATTGAACTTGCCCAGAAGTGCGCCGAGAAAATAATAGGAAGCCCTCATTTTACGGGCAGTTTCATAGGGGACGCAGTACTTGTCGATTCTGGTAGGATCGATCCTGTAGGCATCTTTTCCCAGCATAGTGACCTCTGCACCCATTTCTTTAAGTATGCGCAGGCTTATATTTACATCGCTTATTGAAGGTACGTTTTCAACGATACAAGGCTCATCGGATAAAATAACTGCCGGAAGTATAGCTACCGCCGCATTTTTTGCGCCGCTGATAGTGACCTCACCGGAAAGGCGTCTGCCGCCCTTTACTACAAATTTTTCCAAATCTTTCTCTCCTTATTTGTCAGGACTTTTTCTGTACCCTGAACTCATTCTATTGTCCGCAGGCTTCGGTACCGGAGCTTTAAACACACATATTTTCAGTATGATCCTGCGGAGCAGACAGCCGCTCCGCAGCGATCAGAATTATTTATTTATTATAATCAGAGATATACCAGTGAAGCTCCTCGCCGTCGTATTCGCCCACTGTAACAGATTCCATGATAACAGGCTCAGCCGGCTTGTCGGTAGCGTCAGTAGCAACCTCCTGAATTTTGTAAACTACGTCAAGTCCCTCAAATACCTGTCCGAAAACGGTATAGCCGCCGTCAAGCCAGGGTGCGCCGCCGATAGTCGAATAGATCTCTGTTGCCTCCTCAGAAAAATTAAGTCCCATCTGAGAAAGCTGAGATGTATCGTAGGCAGTTCCTGTAACGATATAGAACTGGCTGCCGTTTGTAGAAGTAGCGCCGCTGTTGGCGTAGGCAACTGCACCGGAAGCGTGGATAAGGTGAGAGTCAGTGCCGCCGTCGAAGCTGCCGCCCCATACGGATTCGCCGCCTCTGCCTGTACCCTCAGGATCGCCGCCCTGAATCATGAAGTCCTTGATAACCCTGTGGAAGGTAAGACCGTCGTAATAGCCTTTTTTAGCAAGCTCCACGAAATTTTCAACGCCCTTATCGGCATATTCGGGGAAAAGCTTGATTTTTATTTCACCGTAATCCTTAACATTCATAATGATAATCTGCTCGCCTTTTTCGGGGGCAGTAAAGTTTGCAACAGATGCAGAACTGCTTTCGGAAACAGAATTTCCTGTAGAATCATCGACCTTTATTTCCTTGCCGCAGGAAGTAAGGCAGCAGGCAGCTGCAGCAGTACAGAGAAGAACGGATAACATTTTTTTCATAAAAGAATACACTCCTTAACATTCAAGCAGTCAGCAGAAAGCACTCTCTGCCGTATAAAATATATATGAGCGGATCAAATATTCCCTTTTATTTTTATCTCAACCTGTTTATTATACAGCAAAATTTCCGTTTTGTAAATAGTTTCCCGATATTTTTGTAATTTTCAGGGAAACCTTTTATAATTACAGCCTATAATTATTTCATTTTGCTGTAAAAAACGGGCTGAATAATTGCTGTCTCAGGAGTCAACTTCATCGGTGCTCCTGTTTTCTGCCGGTTCATTTTTTTCAGCGGAGGTACTGCTTTCAGAGTCCTCCTTATCTGAATATTCACCAATTTCAACGGAAATAATCATAACATCGTCTTTTGGTATCTTATACTTGCTGTTTTCATTGGTTTCTGTTTCAAGCGATGAAAGCTTGTCCACAACGTCAAGCCCCTCATAGACCTGTCCGAAAACGGTCATCTGCTGGGAAAAGTTGGGTACTCCGCCCTTTTCGATAAATGCTTCGGCAAGCTCTTCGCTGTCTGATGAGATGCTTTTCAGCTGTTCCTTGACCTCATCGGTAAATTCAATGCTGTTAATGAAAGCAAAGCGGCTGCCGCAGTAATATGTTCCGCCGCCGAAAAGAGCTTCGGTAAAGCTGCGGTCAACGGTAGTCGTCAGTGAAACGACTGCTCCCCTGAAAGGCCAAAGGTCCTGATTCAGCTCACGCTTTACAAGCTCACGTTCCTTGTCGTAGCCCTCCGGCATAGTACCGTCCTTTTTCTTGGCTCCGGCAGCAGAATATGCTCCCGATTCCGACTGGAAAAAGTAAGTATTGTCGTAGTAGCCGCTTTCAGCAAGCTCTGTGAAATTCTTTACTGCTTCAGGAGAATACTCCGGAAAAAGCCTCATTCTTATTTCTCCGAGACTTGTTTCAACAATGGCAACAGGATCGCCGTCCTTTACCGGTTCAAGCTGGACAAGCTTCATTGAATCGGTGTCAATAACCATTTTATTCCTGTTTGAAACAATGTTGGTAAGCAGCATATATATAAGAGTTACAGCAGCCATAATGGCTGTAAATATAAACACTGTCCTTAAAACAGCTTTTTTCTGATCCATTCAGATTCCTCGCTATTCCAATATAGTCACCTTATTATTATATCAAATATTAACATCAATGTCAATATCCGGATTTTTCTTGAACATGGTAATCATATATTCCCCATATAAGACAGCTCTATACCGCATGAACTCTGAAAATAACTGAGAAAAAGGCGAGCCGTTATATTTTTAAAAAATAAAACTGTAAAAACGTTTGAAATTTGCTCAGATATGTGTTATAATGATTCTATGTGATTGGATTAATGCATGAAACTGCCGTTTTTTACGGCACAAAATAAACAATGAAAAGGATTGATATTATGGAAAAGAAAAAAGGTTTTTCTGTACTTAAAGCGCTTATAATAGTTATCTGTATTATCTTCATTGCGCTGTCTCTTGTTATCAATGTGGCTTTCTCAGGCGGAAAAACTCCCTCCGTATTCGGAAACTACTTCTACATTGTAAGGGATACTGATGCTCAGATGGGCGAAAGCTTCATCAACGGAGCTGCTATCATTGCCAAAGACTGCTCCGACACCGACCTTGTGACCGGAGACGTTGTTCTCTGCTATCCCGACGGCTCGGATATACTCCAGCTGCGCAGCATCTACAACATTGAACAGGACGAGACAACCGGTGACAACAAGTATTATACCGCTACTGCTACTTCTCAGGGTACTGAGCTTTCAATAAGCAAGGACAGAATAGAAGCTATCTGCACAGGCAGACCTCAGAGCGCAGAGCTTGGCAGCTTTATCAGCTTTACAACAAGCATCAAGGGCATTATCGCTCTGCTTGTTCTCCCCTGCGTACTTCTCGTTATCTTCCTTATCTTTAAAATTGCCGCCTCAAAGGAGGAGGACGATGAGGACGAGTACGATTTTTACGACTACGACGAGAACAGCCAGTCCGAAGAACCTCAGATTCCCTCTCACGAAAAGCAGAGCAGTCCTCTTTTTGAGGCTTCTCAGGAAATACAGCCCAGCAACGAGTTTGAGCGCAAAAAAATGTCCATTGCCGAGAATTTCAGCCAGAAACGTGTTGACCACAACTCCACATACCAGAAAGAAAAGGAGCGCACAATGCAGTTCAAGGCTCAGCGTTCTGCAGAGACTTCATTTGCCGCAAGAAATGTAGCTTCACAGTCCTCTACAGCTCCTACTGCTGACGCTCTCAGAGAGGAAATGCTCAGAAAAACCGCAGAAGCTGAGCGCACAGGCACTTTCAGCACTAAAGCTTACAGTGATACCCAGTCAATAAACAGACAGCAGTATCAGGAGCCTATTGACAATACCGGCATTCTCTCAAAGGCTCAGCTTGCTGAAATGGCACGGAATGATGTTCCAAAGACTACACCTCTGAAAAGTCCGGCAGCCTCTGCTGCTCCAAAGAAGTCATCATCTCCCAACATTGACGACATTCTCGAAAAAACTGAAATTAATCAGAAGAAAAAGAGTATTTCTGCTATGTCAGTGGACGACCTGCTCAAAATCATTGAGGACGAGAAGAAAAAGCTCTGATATATTATCCGTCCGTTCCTATAGCTTATGTTCATAAACCTGCACCGCAAGGACAGCTGTCTGCGGTGCAGGTTTTCTTTTACAGACAGTATATTACAGCCTGTTATTTACTTTCAGGTTATATTTATCCCTCATACTATTACATTGTGTAAAATACGTTGATAAATATTTGTAGAAATGTACAATTGACGTGTGTCGAGGATTATAGTATAATTATTATAGGTCTGTGTGTACTTCTGTTCCGGCAGCGGAGTGCGCTTACATGAACCTGTCTGCATCATTTTTATACCGTGCGGCAGATTCCAAAAGGACGAACATTGTTCAGCCGGAGAATGGAGAAGATTATGGCTATAAATAAAATGAACCCTCTTATGGAACAGATTAGAAAAGCTTTCCCCGAAAAGCTCCAGTCACTTTACAGCGTTTCCCCTGAGGAAGCTTCGGACAAGCAGGTTTATCAGGTGCTCTCCTCAATAATTGTGGAAATTCTTGGAAAGAAAAGACAGTCATTTATAAATCACACTCATTCAGTAGGCGGCAAGCAGATCTACTACCTTTCTATGGAATTTCTCATGGGCCGCTCACTTAAAACAAGCCTTTACAACCTCGAACTCGTGGACGAGGTAAAGGAGATGCTGGGCGACTACGGCATCAATCTTGATAAAATATACGATAATGAGCCTGACGCAGGTCTCGGCAACGGCGGTCTTGGCAGACTTGCTGCCTGCTATCTTGACGCTCTTGCTACTACAGCTCACCCTGCTATGGGCCACTCTATCTGCTACGAGTACGGCATCTTCCAGCAGAAGCTTGAGGACGGCTGGCAGACTGAGCTTCCCGATAACTGGCTGCCCGGCGGTTCAGTATGGCTCGTTCCCAAGCCTGAGCTGTCCATCGATGTTCACTTCGAGGGCGATCTTCAGGAATACTGGGATAACCGCTATCACCACATTTCACACGTAAATTACAACACTGTTGTTGCTATTCCTTATGATATGTACGTTTCAGGCTACGGCAGCGAGGGCGTTTCTACACTTCGTCTGTGGAAAGCTCAGGCTCCCAGCTTTGATATGGCTAAGTTCAACAGCGGTGACTATGCAAGTGCTCTTGCTCAGAACTCTGTTGCCAACGCTATCTCAAAGGTTCTTTATCCTAACGACAATCACCTGGAAGGCAAGTCACTCCGTCTCCGTCAGCAGTATTTCCTCTGCGCAGCTGCTGTAGGCGATATTGTAAACACTCACATGAATGTTTACGGTACTCTCGATAATCTCCACGAAAAGGTGGCTATCCATATCAATGATACTCACCCCACTCTTGCTATTCCGGAGCTTATGAGAATACTCCTTGACGACTGCGGATATACATGGGAAAAGGCATGGGATATCGTTATCCACACCTTTGCATACACCAATCACACTGTTATGGCAGAAGCTCTTGAAAAGTGGGATGTTAACCTTGTCAAGACAGTTATCCCGAGAATCTTCTCCATTATCGTTGAGATAAACAACCGCTACTGCCGTCAGCTTATGGAGCAGTGCGGCTATGACAGCTCAAGAACAACAAGAATGTCCATTATCAAGGACAACCAGATCCACATGGCTACACTCTGCGTTGCTGTTTCCCACAGCGTAAACGGTGTTTCAAAGCTTCACTCCGAGATAATCAAGCAGTCTGTATTCCACGATGAATTCGAGACAACTCCGGCTAAGTTCAAGAACGTTACAAACGGTATTGCTTACAGAAGATGGCTCTATCAGTCAAATCCCGGACTTACAAAGCTCCTTACCGAAACAATCGGCGACAACTTCATCAAGAACGGCTCTGCTCTTGCTGACTTCAGAAAGTACGAGGACGATGCCGCTGTTCTTGAAAAGCTCATGGCTGTAAAGCGTGAAAACAAGGAGAGATTCTGCAAGTATGTAAAGCAGAATACAAAGATTGACCTTAACCCTGACAGCATCTTCGATGTTCAGGTAAAGCGTCTCCACGAATACAAGAGACAGCACCTTAATGTTATGAATATCCTTGCTGACTACGCTTATCTCCTTAACAATCCAGACGCTGACTTTACTCCCAAGACATACATCTTTGCTGCAAAGGCTGCTCCGGGCTACTACCTTGCAAAGCAGATAATCAAGATGATCTGGGCTATCTCTGAGGAAATCAGAAAGAATCCCAAGATCTCAAAGAAGCTTTCTGTTGTATTCCTTGAAAACTACTGCGTAACACTTTCTGAGATTCTTATGCCTGCAAGTGATATTTCAGAGCAGATCTCCCTTGCCGGTACAGAGGCTTCCGGTACAGGAAACATGAAGCTTATGCTTAACGGTGCTGTTACTCTCGGTACTCTTGACGGAGCTAATATCGAAATCAAGGAAGCTGCCGGCGATGACAACATCATTATCTTCGGCATGAAAACTGAGGAAGTGGAAGCTCTTAAAAACAGAGGCTATAATCCTAAGGATTATTTCAACTGCAATCCTGTTATCCACGAAGCTATTGAGCGTATGTACTCAGGTATCAACGGCTGTACTTTCAACGATGTTGCAAACTCCCTCAAGGAGCGTGATCCGTATATGGTTCTTGCTGACTTTGATTCCTACAGACAAGCTCAGAAAACAAGCACTTCACTTTACAATGACAAGACAAAGTGGGCTAAGATGTCTCTTAATAATATTGCAGGTGCCGGCATCTTCTCAGCAGACCGTGCAGTAAACGAATACGCTGATAATATCTGGAATCTTTAATCAATAACAATATGCATTTGCAAAGAGGCAGGAGGAGCTTTTACTCCTGCCTTATTTTATACTCTGACAGGAGCGAAATCAATGAATAAACCAATTTATGATACATGGAATCTCAGCTATAAATCCATTTTCGGTGCAATAAGGCAGTTTGAAACCTGTGTTTTTTCAATAAGACTGCCCAAGGACGTTATCCCCGACTTTGACCCTGTACTTGTGCTGTTCAGAACAGGCTTCAAGGAGCGTTTTCTTCCTATGCACAAATCAGCAGAGGAGGAGGACTGCATAGTCTATACAACTGAATACACCGCCCGGTACAGCGATGTCCACTATTACTATTTCTCATATACCTGCAACGGTACACGTCACTACATCAAAAAGACCAATGTCCACGAGGGCACACTGAACGGCGGTGACCTCTTTCAGCTGACGGTCTACTCAGATAAATACCAGACTCCCGATTTTCTCAAAGGCGGAGTTATGTATCAGATATTCCCTGACCGATTCTGCCGCAGCGGAAAGGTTCATGAAAATATTCCGGAGGGCAGGGTGCTGCGTGAGGACTGGGGCGGTACTCCCTATTACAGACCTGACCAGAACGGTCATGTATGGAACAACGACTACTTCGGCGGAGATTTTGCCGGCATACAGTCAAAGCTGCCTTACCTGAAAGAGTTGGGCGTGACCTGTATCTACCTCAACCCAATTTTTGAATCCCACGAAAATCACCGCTACAATACGGCAGACTACATGAAAGCTGATCCCCTTTTAGGCACTAATGAGGAATTTGCAGAGCTTTGCAGCGAAGCCGAAAAGTATGGTATCTCCGTTATTCTGGACGGTGTATTCTCCCATACAGGCGCAGACAGCATCTACTTCAACAAGTTCAGCCGATACGATACAATCGGCGCATACAACTCAAAGGAAAGTCCCTATTACAACTGGTACAGCTTCTTTGACTATCCCAACGGCTACGAGGCATGGTGGGGAATCGATACTCTCCCCAATGTAAACGAAAATTATCCCGAATACACTGAATATATCTGCGGAGATAAAGGCGTTCTGAATTACTGGCTCTCTCTCGGAGCTGCCGGCTACCGTCTTGATGTTGCTGATGAGCTGCCCGACCTTTTCCTCGATAACCTGAGAAAATGCGTCAAAAAATACAGCGAGGACAAAATAATTATCGGTGAGGTCTGGGAGGACGCTTCAAACAAGGAAAGCTACGGCGTTAAAAGACGCTATCTTCTCGGCGACCAGCTGGATTCCGTGATGAACTATCCTTTCAGAGAAGCAATAATCAACTATGTAAAGGGCGGTTCTCCCTATGACATGGAAAATTCAGTAATGACTATCATTGAAAATTATCCCAAGCCGACAATTGACGTGCTTATGAACTTTGTATCAACTCACGATATTGAAAGAGCTATAAACCGTCTCGGCGGCGAAAGCTGTGACGACAAGAGCAAGGACTGGATGGCTGAAAGATACCTGTCGGAGGAGGAATACAACAGAGGAAAAAATCTTCTTAAAGCCGCCATGGCTCTGCAGTTCTTCCTGCCCGGAGTACCAAGCATATACTACGGTGATGAAGCCGGCTTACAGGGCTACAAGGACCCTTTCAACCGCCGCTGTTACCCCTGGGGACATGAGGACAAGGAGCTTATTGCCTATGTTTCGGAGCTTAGCCGTGTGAGGAAATCTCTTGACGTTCTGAAAGACGGCAGGATATACTTCGTCTACAGGGACGACAATGTTATCGCATTTGCAAGAACTGGTGAGACTGATGCAATATTCTTCGTTAACAGAAGCGGAAATACTGCCGTTGTCAATAATATCAGCAGTGAACTGAATCGCTTCACGGATTTCAGACCTTTTATCGGTGAATTTGCCAATGATACGGTAACTGTAAAGCCTTACGGATACACGATAATTCAGGCTTTGTTCAAGGGATAATGATAACAAATGGAGAATTGATTTCTTCCAGCCCTTGACAAATGCCGAAATATACAGTAAAATAAAAATAAATGGGAGATTTATCTCCACGAGAGCCTGTTAAGTATTTTTGTGCGTAGATTTTTATTACTTCGTCGGGCAAGCCGAGGGAAGTAATGCTGGAATGTCCGTAAATCATCGCTTCGCTTGATTTACTACTTTGTCAGAGGGACGCTGCTCCCAACGGTCGCCCGTACCCTCTGTCACTTCGTGACATCTCCCT
>JAEDLA010000019.1 GCA_016295545.1 Oscillospiraceae bacterium
TATAGCAGAGTGTGGAGGATTTATGTATCTTCACAGCACTCTTGAAGACGATAAAGGAGCTGAGTACGCTATGGCAGGGATAATTCCCGGAAAAGCATTTAAAACCAACAGACTGCAGCGCTTTGGATATATAAATATGCAGGCTGAAAGAGACGGACTCCTTTGTCAGGCAGATGAAATAATTTCTGCTCATGAATTTCACCGCTGGGACAGCACTGCCTGCGGTGAGGACTTCACAGCCGTTAAGACAAGCAGCGGCAAGGAGTGGAAATGCGGACATTTCAGCAAAAATATATATGCAGGATTTCCTCATATTTATTTTTATTCTGCTCCTGAGACTGCCGCTAATTTTGTTAAAAGGTGCGTGGAATATATAAATGAAAAGACTGAATAATGTAAGCGGACTTGATTTTACAGCAGTAAGTGCGGCAAAGGAGCAGTGGAACAGTATTGCCAAGCCGCTGAACAGTTTAGGACTTCTTGAAAGTGCAGTAATAAAGCTTGCCGGAATATATGGCACTGCTGATGTTCATATTGATAGGCGATGTGCTGTTGTGATGTGTGCTGATAACGGAGTTGTATGCGAAAATGTTACACAGACAGGCAGTGAGGTAACTTCAATCGTAGCAGAAGCTATTGCAGAGGGGACTTCAAATATCAATCTGATAGCGGATACGTATAACTGCCATACCTATGCAGTGGACATCGGCATGAGCAGTCAGCCTGAAAATCCGGGAATAATCCCCTGCAAAGTGGCAAATGGCACTGAAAATATTGCAGAGGGTGCAGCAATGACTACAGCTCAGGCGGAAAGGGCAATTTCCGTTGGTATCGATATAGTGGGACAGATGAAGCAAAAGGGTTATCAGATAATTATTTCCGGAGAAATGGGAATCGTTAATACAACGACCTCCAGTGCTGTTGCTTCTGTTTTGCTTGATGAGCCTGTGGAGGCTGTGACCGGAAAGGGTGCAGGACTGGACAACGAGGGATTAAAGCGTAAAATTGCAGTAATAAAAAGGGCTGTTGAGGTCAACAAACCTGACAAAAACGCTCCGGTGGAGCTTCTTGCCAAGCTGGGAGGATTTGATATTGCCGGAATGACCGGACTTTTTCTCGGAGGTGCAATTTACAGGATGCCTGTGGTTATAGACGGTTTTATTTCAGCCGCAGCCGCAGCACTTGCAGTGAAAATATGTCCTGCCGCAAGGGATTTCATGCTTTGCTCTCATGTTTCAAAAGAGCCTGCCGGAAAAAAACTGCTTGAACAGCTGAAAATGAAGCCTTTGATAACTGCGGAGCTCTGTCTCGGAGAGGGTACAGGAGGAGCAATGCTTCTGCCTTTGCTTGACGGAGCATTATCGGTATATCATTCAGTACACCGGTTTGAAAATCTACCTATGGAAAGGTATGTTGAGCTATGATGACTCTTATAACAGGAGGAGCAAAATGCGGTAAGTCAAAACTTGCTGAAAAGCTTCTTGATAGCTTCATGGGCAATAAAATTTACATGGCAGCAATGCTCCCATACGGTGACGAAGCAGAAGCTGCTATAAAAAGGCACAGAAAACTGCGTAAGGGAAAGGGCTTCACAACGATTGAAAAATATACAGATATTGAACAGACAGAGCTGCCGGAGAATTGTGCTGTACTTCTTGAATGCATGGCAAATCTTTGTGCTAATGAAATGTTCCGTGAAGATAAAAAGCATGATGTTTTCTCACATATTATGTGCGGAATTGAAAAGCTGCATAAATGCTCGGAGCAGCTTGTGATAGTCACTAATGAAGTCGGCTGTGACGGTATAGCTTACCCTGCTGAGACAGCTGAGTATATCCGGATTTTAAGCAGAATTAATGCTGCAATTGCGGCAGATGCTGATAATGTAGTAGAATGCGTTTACGGGATACCTGTAATGCTGAAAGGAGAAATATGCTGCTGATAAAATCAATGCTTTCAGCGTTTTTAATGTATTCACGTATTCCTGTTCCGCAGATTGAATGGAAAGAGGAGAACCGAAAGTATTCCCTTTGTTTTTTTCCTCTGGTAGGAGCAGTTATCGGGGGACTTCTTATTCTGCTGAACTATATTTGCAGTTTGCTTGAAGCAGGACGCTTTCTTTTTTCAGTTTCAGCAACGGCATTACCGGTTCTGGTGACGGGAGGTATTCATCTTGACGGTTTCTGTGATGTTTCAGATGCAAGAGCTTCCTGTGCCGGCAAAGCTGAAAAGCTTAAAATAATGAGTGATTCCCATATCGGAGCATTTGCTGTAATAAATCTGTGCATATATTTTTTGCTTCAGACAGGACTCTTTTCGGAGCTTTACGGGACATCTGCCATATATGCCGCCGCACTTGGATTTATAATGTCCCGTTCACTCAGCGCATTTGCAGCAGTTACATTTAAAAGTGCCAAAAGCACCGGAGCACTGCAAAACTTTTCAAAACCTGCTGACAAAATAGTTACCATTACCGTATCAGCTGTTATTTTTGGAGCGACAGTAACTGCTTCAGTACTGACAGAGCCTTTCTGCGGAATTTTATCCGGAGTTGCCGCACTTATTGTACTGTTGTATTACAGGTGCTTTTCCTATCGCTGTTTCGGCGGTATTACAGGAGATCTTGCAGGCTGGTTTCTGCAGATTTGTGAGCTTGCTGTTCTTGCAGCGGCAGTAATATCAGAGGTGATGTTTACATGAAAATGATAACAGGCGGAGCTTTTCAGGGTAAAAGGGGCTATGCTGAAAAGACCTTTGCAATAGATAAAATTGATATGATAAGCGGCAGTGAATGCACTTCTGAAAGCATTTTTACTGCACACTGTATTTATGATTTTCACCTTTTTATCAGGCGAATGCTTGACGCCGGAGCAGATACGATTGAACTGGTTCAGCAGCTTTCGGAAGAAAATCCGGATATAATAATAATTACCGATGAAATCGGAGCAGGGATAATTCCCATTGAACGTGAAGATAGAATATGGCGTGAAACTGTCGGGAAAGTATGCTGTTTGTTAGCAGAAAGATCAGAAACCGTTGTAAGGATATGCTGCGGAATTCCAATGGTGATAAAGGGGAATGTGCTGTGAAAATAATTTTTGTACGTCACGGAAGTACCTGCGGTAATCTTAAAAAAAGGTATATCGGAAGAACTGATGAGGAGCTTTGTAGAGAGGGAATAAATCAGCTTACAGGCAGAAATTATCCTGACTGTGAGCTTGTAATATCAAGTCCGATGAAGCGCTGTACTCAGACGGCAGAGCTTATTTATCCTCATATTCCAATAAAAATTTACAGAGATTTAAGAGAGTGCGATTTTGGCAGCTTTGAGGGGAAAAATTACATTGAGCTGACAGGAAATCAGGATTATCAGCGCTGGATTGACAGCGGAGGTACTCTGCCTTTTCCTGAGGGTGAAGCTCATGATTCATTTGTTGAGCGGACTGTCAGTGCATTCAATAAGGCAGTTAGAGAAAATTCGGACTGTGACAATATGGCATTTACTATTCACGGCGGAAGTATTATGGCAATTATGGAGAGATATGCTGTTCCGGAGGGGAGCTTCTATGATTTCTCAGTGCCCAACGGCGGAGGATATATCTGTGAATATGACGGAGAAAAAATATATGTATCGGAGTGCTTATGAAAATATTAATCGCAGTACTGCCTGTTCTTGCAGGCTTTATACTGGACTGCATTATCGGTGATCCCTATTGGCTGCCTCATCCTGTCAGACTAATAGGAAAGCAGATTTCGTGGCTGGAGAAACTGATAAGAAAAAAAATGAAAAATAACCTTATTGCAGGTGGAATTATTCTTAATCTGACAACAGTTTTGTTGTCCGGAGGCATATCATTTGCAGTTCTCTATATTTGCTATCGCTTTAATATCTGGCTTGGAGCTGCTGTTGAAAGTGTGATGTGTTTTCAGCTGATTGCAGCTAAATGCCTGAAAACTGAGAGCATGAAGGTTTACACGGCTATAGAACAGAATGATATTGAGGAAGCACGAAAGGCTGTGTCAATGATAGTGGGACGAGATACTGCTGTTCTTGATGATAAGGGTATCATAAGAGCAGCTGTGGAGACTGTTGCAGAGAATGCGTCAGACGGCGTAACAGCACCGCTTTTTTATATTATGCTTGGAGGAGCACCTCTGGGGTTCGTTTATAAAGCTGCAAATACTCTTGACTCAATGGTTGGATACTGGAATGAAAAGTACAGACAGATAGGCTGGTTTTCTGCTAAGCTTGATGATATTCTTAATTATATTCCCTCACGGTTCACAGCACTTTTAATGATTGCTGCTGCACCTGTTCTTGGACTAAACGGAAAAAACGCCTTTAAAATATGGCGCCGGGACAGACTTAAACACGCAAGTCCCAACTCAGCACAGACTGAATCTGCCTGTGCCGGCGCACTGATGATAAGGCTTGCCGGTGATGCTTATTATTTTGGAGAGCTTCATAAAAAGCCGTATATCGGAGACAACTGCCGTGAGGTTGAATGCAGGGATATTATCAGAGCAAATCGTCTTATGTACGGAGCTTCAACAGCTGTTCTGATTATCGGAACAGTAATCAGAGCCGTGATTTTCGGAGGAATTATATGAAAAAGTATGTGCATGGAGGAGCTTTTCCCGAATCAGAAACAGACATTGACTTTTCTGTTAATCTCAATCCTCTGGGAATGCCGGAAAATGTAAAAGAAGCTATAGCAAATTCTGCTGATAAATGCATACGCTATCCTGATTCAGACTGCACTGAACTGACAGCTATGATAGCTGAAACGGAGCATACAGAGCCTGAGCAGATAGTCTGCGGAAACGGAGCTGCTGACCTGATATACCGCATAATTATGTCGGTGAAGCCTGAAAATGCAGTTATCTGCGTTCCCACATTCAGTGAGTATGAAAAGGCACTTACAGAAAACAACTGCCGAATTCACAGGTATTATTTACATGAAAACCGTGACTTTAAAATGGACTCTGATATTCTGGAAATGCTGACAGCTGATATGGATATGCTTGTGCTGTGCAATCCGAATAATCCCACAGGCAGGCTGATATCGCCTCAGCTTCTGGAAAAAATATCAGAAAAGTGCATTGAAAATCATATAATAATTCTCTGTGACGAGTGCTTTATTGACTTTACATCAGAGGGAAACAGCGGCAGTATCAGGTGCTTTATGAGTGAGCAGACTATAATTCTGAAAGCTTTTACAAAGCTTTATTCAATGCCTGGTATCAGGCTTGGATACGCTGTTTTCGGCAGTAAAGAGCTTGCGGAAACTGTACGGATTACAGGTCAGTTCTGGAGTGTTTCTGTTCCTGCACAGCTTGCCGGAGCTGCAGCTTTAAAAAATCCGGACTGGATAAATAAAACCGTCGGCATTGTTTCAGCAGAGAGAAATTATTTGTCGGAAGAATTAAAAAAATCCGGATTTAAGATTTGTTCTTCTGATGCGAATTTTATTCTTTTTTACAGTGAAAAGCCGTTGAATGAGCTGCTCATTTCAAAAAGAATGGTTCTGCGTGACTGCTCGGATTTTGAGGGACTGGGCAAAGGCTGGTTCCGAACGGCGGTAAGGACGCATAAAGAAAATGTACAGCTTATTAATGCATTAAGGGAGTGTTTGAATGGCTAAAGCTATAATGATTCAGGGAACTATGTCCAATGCCGGAAAAAGTCTTGTTTCAGCGGCGCTTTGCAGAATTTTCAGGCAGGACGGATACAGATGTGCTCCATTTAAAGCACAGAATATGGCGCTTAATTCCTTTGTGACCTCCGACGGACTTGAAATGGGCAGGGCGCAGGTAATGCAGGCGGAGGCTTCCGGAATTGAACCCTCTGTCCTTATGAATCCTGTATTGCTGAAGCCGTCCTCCGATACGGGTTCACAGGTAATAGTTATGGGCGAGGTCATGGGAGATATGTCCGCCGCTGATTATTTCCGCCGCAAAAAGGAGCTTGTTCCTGTAATAATGAATGCATATAATGAGCTTGCAGCTGACTGTGATATTGTAGTCATCGAGGGGGCAGGAAGTCCGGCTGAGCTGAATTTAGCGGCAGATGATATTGTGAATATGGGAATGGCACGCAGGGCAAAATCTCCTGTTTTGCTTGTGGGAGATATTGACAGGGGAGGTATCTTTGCACAGCTTTTAGGTACGCTGATGCTCCTTGAAAAGGAAGAACAGAGCATGGTAAAGGGACTTTTAGTAAATAAATTCCGAGGCGATAAGGAGATTTTCAGAAGCGGAACTGATATTCTTGAACAGCGAAGTGGAAAGCCGGTTGCAGGAGTTATCCCATATATTGAGTGCGATATTGATGACGAGGACAGCCTTTCTGAAAGGCTCTGTCAGAATAGCAAAGACTGTCTTATTGAAATAGCCGTGATAAGACTGCCGAGAATATCAAATTTTACTGATTTTGACGTTTTTTCACGGTTCAGCGGTGTTTCTGTGAGATATATTACAAAAGCAGGACAGCTTAAATGTCCGGATATGATAATTATTCCAGGAACAAAAAGCACCGTTTCTGACATGAAATGGCTTCGTGAAAGCGGAATTGAAGCAGAAATAAAAAGTCTTGCCAAAAGCGGCATACCTGTATGGGGAATTTGCGGCGGCTATCAGATTCTTGGAAATTATTTGTCTGACAAAAATAATTGCGAGGGCGGAGATTCAGTAAAGGGAATGGGACTGCTCAACAGCGAAACTGTTTTTGAATCTCAGAAGATACGCACCAGAACGAAAGGCAGTTTTTCTGCTGTTGGCGGTATATTTTCAAGCCTGAACGGTACGGAGTTTTACGGCTATGAGATTCACAACGGCAGAACCATTCACAGCGGAGCTGATATGCTGACAATGGAAAATGGTTCGGGCGACGGAGCAACTTTCGGAAATATTTACGGCTGTTATGTGCATGGTATCTTTGATAATTTTGAGGTTGCAGATAAAATTATCAGAAGTCTGTGTGCTGAGAGGGGAGTGGATTTCACGGAAATTACTGTCCGCAATGTGGTTGATTATAAAAATATGCAGTATGATATTTTAGCTGATGAGGTCAGAAAAAATATTGATATGAATTTGATTTACCGGATAATCGAAAACGGAATATAATGCTTGACAATATTCCGATATAATGATATAATAAGTTCATACGGGGGAGCTCGTAAACGAGCTGAGAGGAGAATGCAGAGTCTCGACCCTTTTAACCTGTCAGGGTAATGCCTGCGTAGGAAGTATGCTATATTTTCAGGTAATGATTTAAAGCGGAACTTCCACAGGAGGTTCCGCTTTTTTGAAAGGAGCATATTATGAGAGAGTATCATACACAAATGGAGGCGGCAAAAAAAGAAATTGTAACGCCTGAGATGACAACTGTTGCAGAAAAGGAAAATATAGATGTTAATGAGCTTATGGCTAAGGTTGCAGACGGCTCTGTGGCAATTCCTGCAAATATAAATCATAAGTCTCTTTCAGCTGAGGGAATCGGCAGCGGTCTGAGAACAAAAATAAATGTAAACTTAGGCATTTCCGGAGACTGCTGCAATTATGATGCTGAAATGCAGAAGGTTGACCTTGCGCTGAAATTTGGTGCAGAAGCAATTATGGATCTGAGCAACTATGGCAAGACAAATAAATTTCGCCGTGAGCTGATTGAAAAGTCTCCTGCAATGATAGGAACTGTTCCTATGTATGACGCAGTAGGCTATCTTGAAAAGGATCTCCTTGATATTACAGCCGAAGATTTTCTCCGTGTAGTAAGAGCTCATGCAGAGGAGGGCGTGGACTTCATGACTATCCATGCCGGTATAAACCGCCGGGCAGTGGAGGCTTTCCGCCGTGAAGGCAGACGAATGAATATCGTTTCAAGAGGTGGTTCACTTCTCTTTGCGTGGATGGAAATGACGGGCAATGAGAATCCTTTCTATGAACATTATGATGAGGTTCTTGAAATACTTCGTGAATATGATGTTACTATAAGTCTTGGAGATGCTCTGCGTCCCGGATGCATTGATGACAGCACTGATGCAGGACAGATAAGTGAGCTTATTGAGCTTGGAAATCTTACAAAGCGTGCATGGGAAAAGGATGTTCAGGTTATGGTTGAAGGTCCCGGTCACATGGCAATGAATGAAATTGCGGCAAATATGAAGCTTCAGAAACGTCTGTGCCATAATGCTCCATTTTATGTTCTTGGACCACTTGTAACTGATATAGCTCCGGGCTATGACCATATTACGTCTGCTATAGGAGGAGCAATTGCTGCCGCAAATGGTGCAGATTTCCTGTGCTATGTAACTCCGGCGGAGCATCTGAGACTTCCGGCACTTGACGATGTAAGAGAGGGAATTGTGGCAAGCCGCATTGCCGCTCATGCAGCAGATATAGCAAAAGGTATTCCTGGAGCAAGGGAAATTGACAATAAAATGTCCGATGCACGTCACAGAGTTGACTGGGAGGAGATGTTTAAATGTGCCATTGACAGCGAAAAGGCTCGCCGTTATTTTGAGAGTACTCCGCCTGCTGACCGCCATACCTGTTCAATGTGCGGAAAAATGTGCGCTGTAAGAACTACTAATATGATTTTAGAGGGAAAAAAGGTAGAGTTTTGTACTGAAAAATAATTTAAATCCTGATAATTATTTATACGGCAATAAAAAGTCTATAAAAGCGGTGAAGCCAAAGTGGGTTTCCAAAGGGTATAAACCCTTTGGCGGAGTCCCCCCCCCCCCCCCCCCCCCCCCCTGGGGTGTGGGGCAAAGCCCCGCATCAAAGAAAAAAAGTAAAGCCAGCGCAGCGCCGCTTTACGGACGTTTCAGCATTACTCCCCTCGGCTTGCCCGATAAAGTAATTACAGATATTTATTTGCCAAAGTCATAAAGAAACTATAAAAATATATTCAGGCTGTGGGGAGCGCCGCCGCCGGCTGTTGTGTTACAGCTTCTTTTGCGAGGGAATCCGTGTTTCGGAGTGAGAGGATACCATTAAGTATCGACCGTTTACAGTTTTACTGTCTGCGGACGAGCTATATCCATTTTTATTCGCAGCAGATTATATATAAAATATAATCAAAGGAGTTAGAATTATGAAAAAAACACAACTCAGAAAACTTGCGGCAGCTTCGATTCTTGCTGCTCTGGCGGTAGTATGTTCTCCGCTTTCAATTCCTGTGGGAGCATCACGATGCTTTCCTGTACAACACTTTGTAAATATTGTTGCAGGAGTATTCCTCGGCCCGTTTTATGGCATGGGTGCAGCTTTTGTAACAAGCCTTGTGAGAAACCTCATGGGCACCGGTTCACTTATGGCTTTTCCCGGAAGTATGTGCGGTGCTTTCCTCTGCGGATTTCTATATAAAAAATTCAGAAAGCTCCCTCTTGCGTATCTTGGAGAGCTTATAGGTACAGCGCTTATCGGAGGAATGCTCTGTTTCCCTGTTGCTACACTTATCATGGCAAAGGAAGCTGCACTGTTTACCTATGTAATACCGTTTTTTGTGAGCAGTGCGGGAGGTACGCTTATTGCCGCAATTATTGTTCCTGCACTGAAAAAGGCGAAAATCGACAGAATATTTGCTGAGGATAAAAAGGAGGTTATGGCAGATGCTGGGGAAAATGCTTGAAAATGTCAGGGAAAAATGTCCACTGATTCACAATATCACAAACTACGTGACAGTAAATGACTGTGCAAATATTCTTCTTGCCTGTGGAGGTTCTCCGATTATGGCTGAGGATATTGACGAGGTCTGCGAGATAACTTCAATATGCGGAGGTCTTAACATCAACATTGGCACATTGAACGGAAATACTATTCCGTCTATGCTTGCTGCCGGCAAAAAATCCAACGAGCTTGGACATCCGGTGCTTCTTGATCCGGTAGGTGCAGGTGCTTCTTCGCTTCGCACCATTACAGCAAAGCAGATTCTTAAAGAAGTTAAGCTCAGCATAATCAGAAATAAAAGTGATTTCATCCGGTTCAGGCACGTCCTCAGGTGTTGATGCGTCAGCTGTTGACACAATAACAGAAAGCAATCTTGAAGCTTCGGTAAGGTCAATTAAAAATTTTGCAGGCGCAACAGGTGCAGTAATAGCTGTAACAGGTGCTATTGATATAGTTGCAGATGAAAACAAAGCTTATATAATCCGCAATGGCTATCCCATGATGAGCCGTATTACAGGCACAGGCTGTATGCTTTCAGCAATGACAACAGCTTATATAACTGCTAATCAGGATAATATGCTTGAAGCAGCTGCTGCCTCTGTCTGTGCAATGGGCTTATGCGGCGAACTTGCTTTTGAGCGGCTTGACGGCAGAGACGGAAATTCCACATACAGGAATTATATAATTGATGAGGTATATAATCTCACGGCAGAAAAGCTTGAAAAGGGTGCAAAATATGAGATCATGTAAAGATAGTATGCTGCTTTATGCAGTGACGGACAGGCGGTGGCTGAATGGCGAAACACTGCGCTCACAGGTGGAAAAAGCTCTGAAAGGCGGAGTAACCTGTATTCAGCTTCGTGAAAAAGAAATGGGGGACAGCGAATTTCTTACAGAAGCCCTTGATATAAAGGAGCTTTGCAGTCAGTATAATGTTCCGCTTATAATCAATGATAACGTTGATGTAGCTTTGAAGTGTCATGCAGACGGTATTCACGTAGGACAGAGTGATATGAATGCAGGAGAGCTTCGTCACATTGTCGGAGACAAAATGATTATAGGCGTTTCAGCTTCTACAACTGAACAGGCTTTGGAAGCTGTCCGCAACGGAGCTGATTACATTGGAACAGGAGCAGTTTTTCCAACTTCAACTAAGGACGATGCCAGTGATGTAAGCATTGCTGAGCTGACTGAAATATGCAGTACAGTTTCAATACCCGTCGTTGCAATCGGAGGTATAACAAAGGAAAACACACTGAAGCTCAGCGGCAGTGGAATAGCTGGAATTGCTGTAGTTTCTGCAATTTTTGCTCAGCCAGACATTGAAGCGGCAGCAAGGGAGCTTCGGAAATTATCGGAGAAAGCGGCAGGTATGAAATGATTGGAAAGGTTCTTACAATTGCCGGTTCTGATCCCAGCGGCGGTGCAGGAATACAGGCTGATATTAAGACGATAACAATGCATGGACATTACGCCATGAGTGTTATAACGTCACTTACAGCGCAGAATACAACAGAGGTCAGCGGAATTTTTGATATTCCGGCTGATTTTGTGGAGAAACAGTTAGACGCAGTTTTTACCGATATTTTCCCTGATGCCGTAAAAATCGGAATGGTGTCATCTCCTGACATTATTGAGGTTATCAGCAAAAGTCTGAGAAAATACGGTGCAAAAAATATTGTAGCTGATCCGGTAATGGTGTCTACAAGCGGATGCAGACTAATATCTCAGGAGGCGGAAGATTTGCTTTGCAGAAAGCTTCTTGTGCTTGCTGATGTTGTTACTCCCAATGTGCCCGAAGCTGAACAGCTTACAGGCTTATCCATAGCAACGGTTAAGGATATGAAAAAAGCTGCAGAAAAGCTTTCTGATGAGCTTAATACAGCTGTTTTGGTAAAAGGCGGACATATTAGCGGCAGTTCAGTTGATGTACTGTGCGGTAAGGACGGTTCACTTACGCTGTTTGAGGGAGAAAGAATCAATTCCCGCAACACCCATGGAACCGGCTGTACGCTTTCTTCTGCAATAGCAAGTAATCTTGCAGGGGGAGCTTCATTGGCAGACAGTGTAAGATGTGCAAAAGATTATATATCAGAGGCACTGAAAGCCGGACTTGATATTGGAAAAGGCAGCGGTCCTCTTAATCACTTTTTTAAGCTTAATAAGTAATTTCAGCCTTTCTGAATATCTTATTGCTGCATTGTATTTACTGCTGCCCTTTTATCGTAAAATTTCCGCTTCTCTCAGTGTAAAAGACAGCTATTATTTACTCGGCGTTTATTTTGTTTTTCTATCTCTCATGCCGATGCTGAAAACACTGACCGGAAAGTCAGCGGCGTTTTATCTTTGCGTATATAGCATCTATCCCTTCTATTTTTTCTTAGGTGATGCTTTTTTGCAGAACCGCATATTTAATACTAATTCCACATCAACC
>JAEDLA010000254.1 GCA_016295545.1 Oscillospiraceae bacterium
TTTATAGATATTTTATTGCCGTATTAATATAATTACTTTTTACGGCTAATAAGTCCGAATGCTTTTGAAAATTCCATTACAACAACAGGAACTAAAATAAGTCCCAGACAGATGAGATAAAGCTTTGGAGTAAGCATAATTAATCCGAATGCTGTTGCAAGGGGAGTAAACAGAACTACACATACAAGCAGGATTGAAGCAAGCGCTGCCCAGTTAAGCTTATGATTGGTAAACAGACCAATCTTGAACAGTGAACGCTCCGAACGCATATTAAATGCCTGTACAACTTCTGACAGTGCAAGAACCATAAATGCACAGGTCTGACCGCCGGCAACCTTTCCTGTTACTGCGTCTCCGACATAGAATGCTATCAATGTAAGAATGCCGAACATTACGCCCTGCAAAACGGTACGAAGTCCGAAGCCGTGTGCGAAAAGTCCTTCATTTTTAGGACGGGGCTTCTTATCCATTGTATCAGGCTCAATTGCCTCCATACCAAGTGCAATTGCCGGAAGGCTGTCTGTTACAAGGTTTATCCACAGAAGCTGCATAGAAAGAAGCGGTGATTTATGCCAGAGAAGCATTGCAAAAAATACTGCAATGACTTCGCCGATATTTGTGCCAAGCAGGAATCCGACAGCCTTTTTAATGTTGTCATATATTCCCCTGCCCTCTTTTACGGCTTCAACAATTGTTGCAAAATTATCATCAGTCAGAGTCATATCAGCTGCACCCTTTGCAACGTCTGTTCCTGTAATTCCCATTGCACAGCCGATGTCAGCGGCTTTAAGGGCAGGTGCGTCATTAACGCCGTCACCTGTCATTGATACTATCTGCTCCTTGCGCTGCCATGCCTTAACTATACGTATCTTGTTTTCCGGCGATACACGGGCGTATACGGAAATTGATTCAACCTGACTGTCAAGCTCGCTGTCAGACATTGCGTCAAGCTCAGCACCGGTTACAGCCTTATCTCCCGGCTGGAGTATTCCAAGCTCTCTTGCAATGGCAGAAGCTGTAATTACATGGTCTCCGGTAATCATTACAGGCTTTATTCCGGCTTTGCGGCAGGTTGCTACAGCAGCCTTTGCTTCCGGACGAGGTGGATCGATCATGCCAACAAGTCCCATAAATATAAGCTCGTTTTCCATGCTTTCAGGAGTGATTTTTTCAGGAACTTCTGCAATTTCCTTGTATGCAACAGCAATCACACGGAGAGCATTGTCGCTCATTTCAGCATTAATCTTTCTTGCCGCTTCCAGATCTCCGGAAATGCAGCGTGAAGCCATAATATCAAATGCACCTTTGACAATTACAATATTTCTGCCGTTAATTTTATTTATCGTGGTCATCAGCTTTCGGTCGGAGTCAAAGGGAATTTCTCCAAGTCGGGGATACTTATTATTAAGCTCATCCTTTGGCATTCCGTTGCGGTGAGCAGCAAGAACAATTGCTGTTTCAGTAGGATCGCCGATATGCTGCTCCTCATCGCCGTTAAATACCACACTTCCGTCACAGCAAAGAGTTCCGTACTGTAACAGCTCCTTTATTTCGGGAGAATTATCCTTTGAGATATCCTCTGTACTTCCGATTCCGTCACGATAACCCTTGACAAGAGTCATGCGGTTCTGTGTAAGAGTACCGGTTTTATCTGAACAGATTATTGAAGCTCCGCCCAGTGTCTCAACAGCAGGCAGACGGCGGATTATAGCATTTTTCTTGACCATACGCTGTACGCCAATGGAAAGAACAATCGTTACAATTGCCGGAAGTCCTTCAGGAATAGCTGAAACAGCCAGGGAAACTGCTGTCATGAAAATTTCAATAAGCTTTATTCCGCTGATTGCTCCGATTGCAAAAATGATCACACAGGCAGCAATTGCCATGATTCCAAGATACTTGCCAAGCTGAGCAAGCTTTTTCTGCAAAGGTGTCTGCCCCTCCTCCTCATTATCGAGGAGATTTGCAATTTTACCCATTTCTGTATTCATTCCGGTTCCTGTAACTATTGCTGTTGCAGTACCGTATGTTATGGAGCAGCCTGAGAAAATCATATTGCTGCGGTCGCCAAGGGGAGCATTTTCCTCAACGATTAGCTCTGCGTCCTTTTCAGAGGGAACTGATTCACCTGTCAGCGCTGATTCCTCACTTTTAAGGTTTACACTGTGTATGAGCCTTGCGTCAGCCGGAACAAAATCTCCTGCCTCAAGCTGAATAATATCTCCCGGAACAAGCTCTGAAGCGTCAATAACACCGAGCTTTCCGTCACGGATAACTCTTGCATGAGGAGCAGACAGGCTCTTTAAGGCCTCCATAGCCTTTTCAGCCTTGCTTTCCTGCATAACACCCATGACAGCATTAAGAATTACGATAAGTAAAATTAGTGCCGGTTCAAAAAATTCCCTGACATTTCCCTCCATGCAGGCAATTACAAAAGAAATAATCGCAGCAGCTATAAGAATCAGTATCATTGCGTCCTTGAACTGATCTATAAAACGCTGAAAATTTGATTTCTTTTTCTTTTCCTGAAGCCTGTTTTCTCCGAATTTCTCACGTTTTTCCTTTACCTGAGCTTCAGAAAGACCTTTT
>JAEDLA010000255.1 GCA_016295545.1 Oscillospiraceae bacterium
GATGTCACGAAGTGACAGAGGGTACGGGCGACCGTTGGGAGACGGCGTCCCCCTTAAATAATGCCGTAAAGTAAAAATTGATTTCCTGTGTTAAATTGAAACGCAAAGATAGCTCAGAGCTTTGTTATAAAGCTGTTTTGGAGAAACTCTGCTGCTGATAAGCATTTCGGCGAAGTCCACAGCGTCCTCGATATTGCGTGAAAAATCGGGGATAGACTCAATTTCACCGCTGGAGTAGTCCTCAGCCTCAATACCGTATGTACTAACATCACAGCCGAACTGGGAGATTTTTCCTGTAAGAACACGGTAAGCAACCCTGTTATCGCCGAAAATCTCCATGTAAACTGTCCTGTCACGGACCTCTCTGTTGATTTTTCTCATTATTCCGAACATTTCTGCCGCTCCTTTTCTTTTTCTGTATTTTCTCAAACGCCGCCTGTGGCAGTGATGAAAATCGTGCTTTTTTATCATGATTTTCATAAGAGAATAGTATATTATCGGTTCTGTATATAATTGTAGCATAATGCGGCTGAAAAGTGAAGCGGTATAAAATGCGGATTACGGGAGAATGCTGACAGATAATGATGAATGGGGGCAGAGGTGAAGCAGTCAGTCGATATCGCCAAGCTGTGAGAAAATCTGCTGCATCTGCATATCGGTGTCGGCAATTTTGTCGGCGCAGTCTTTAAGCTGACGTGAAAGCTCTCTGGGGATAGAATTTGAGGTCTTGTATTTCAGCTGATGTTCAAGGCTTGCCCAGAAATCCATAGCAATTGTCCTTATCTGAATTTCTACGGGAGCGTATACCTTGTGGGTGGAAAGGTGAACAGGCACATTGAGGACAATATGATAGCTTCTGTAGCCGCTTGGCTTGGGGTTAGCTATGTAATCCTTGTGCTTGATTAGAACGAAGTCATCACGGCGTGCAAGAAGTTCGGCAATGGTGTAAATGTCAGAAATATAGCAGCAAATAACTCTTATTCCGGCAATGTCAAGGAGATTTTTCCGTGCTGAATCTGCAGTAACGGGAAGTCCCTTTTTCTGGAGCTTCTCTATTATTGACTGAGGAGATTTCAGGCGGCTTTCGATGTTGTGGATAGGATTGCGCTGGAATTTAACGCTGAATTCGCTGTCAAGGTTGTTGAGATAGGTTTTTACAACTTCAATTGCGGAATCATAGATGTGCTGGAGCTGAAGAAAGTCGTAAAAGGTCTGGGCGACCTTTTCCTGAAAGCTTTCGCTTTTCATGGACTGCTGACTGATAGCAGGCAGATTTTTAATAGTTTCGAGGTAGAATTCTTTTTCGTCCATTTATTACTCTCCTTTTCCGTGTAATAGATTTTCCGTATCATATAAATTATACCATAAAACGGGAGAAAGTCAATGAAAGGGAGAAAGCCGTTATGAGAAAAAACAATGTCAGGATTGTGACAGAAAGGAGAAATTTACTGAATATCTGCAATTATCCCTGTAACTGCTGCTGCATAGTTTCCGGCGGCAGCAAGAGTATTTGCCTTTTCAAGAGCAGCGGCTGATGCATTTTTTCCGTCATTTGAGATAACTGTCAGCGTTTTTGAGAACGTGTCAGCCATTATCATAGTACCCTTTTCTCCCTGATAGCGGCGGTCAAAGTAGCTCTGACAAATCTCCTCATTGGTGCTTCCGGTCTGATTGCTTGTTGCAAGAACGGAGATACTGCTGCCTGCACAGGCACTGTCAAGAGCCTGAAGCTGTTCAGCAGTGAAAACACCTCCGTTGTCGAAAACATACCGTGGACAGGCTTCGCCAAGCTTCATAAGCCGCAGAACAGCGCTTTTGTAGTCGCCTGAGACTATTTCCTGAGTTGCCCAGTAGAACTCATAAGCCTGAGTATCTTCGGAAACAGAGGTAAGACAGCTGCCTGTTTTATAAAGATAGTCCTCGCCGGTGTCGTTGTTGATAAGCAGGAGAAGTCCGCTGCCTTTGCCCTCATAAAGCTCAATATAAGCGTCCTCAGCGTATTTTGCCGGAGTAAGTCCCTCAATATCGTCAGTAGTTACAACAGCGGCGTTAATGAGAAATGTTTCGTAAAGCCATTCGGTGTAGTTGTTGCATTCGGCGAATTCTTCATCGGAGAGCAGATTTGCGTAGTCGTAAACGAAAGTACCCTCTGCCGGCTGGATATTGCGTTCAAGCTCATGAACAGCTTCTGTGGTTGCAGGTACTTCTGATGACGATTCGGGAGAACTTGCTGAATCACCGTCTGTGACATCTGCAACGGCTTCGGAGGACTGTTCCTGAACAGGCGGCTCGGACAGCGGCTGGTCGTTTTTGCCGGAACAGCCGGCTGAAACAAGTAAAAATGAAGCTGCGAAAAGTGCAGCGGCAAAAATTTTCTTCAAAAAATCATTCCTTACTCTTGTAATATACTTTATATTTTAGTATAATTTAATAGAAAAATCAAGAGCTATACTGAAATTGGAAGAATTATTTTTCGACAGTGTCGAAAAAAGTGGGATACCAAAGGAGATAAAAGTGGGTTTCCAAAGGGTATAAACCGGTGAGCGACCGGAGCGCATTTCACCCTCCCGTGTTAGTTTTCCTGTAAAT
>JAEDLA010000256.1 GCA_016295545.1 Oscillospiraceae bacterium
GCCTTAATGTCGTTTGAAAATATAAAGCTTACTCTCCACGACTTTTTGGATTCGCTTCTGAGCGTCATAAAAACTGTCAGCATAGTTGATATCATAGATGTTGTTCTCCTTGCCTATATTGTTTACCTTATGCTGAAGCTTATCCGTGAGACACGTGCCGGACAGCTGGTCAAAGGTATCGTCCTGCTTGTTGCCGGATACCTTGTAAGTAAATATATCGGACTGAAAACTATTACATATATCCTGTCACAGATGCTTGACATTGGTATTATTGCCATGCTGATACTCTTTCAGCCGGAGCTTCGCCGTGCTATCGAAAAGGTCGGCAGAACAAAAATCGGACTGACTTTCTTCGGTCTGGGCGAAACAGCCGACGAGCTTTCCTTTAAGTGGAACAAGGCTATCGAAGCCGTCTGCGATTCATGCGTGGAGCTGTCCGCTACCTGCACAGGCGCTCTTATCGTTATGGAACGTCAGGTAAAGCTTGGAGAGCAGATTGAAAACGGTACAATAGTCAACGCCACCCCCAGCAAGGAGCTTTTCGGCAACATTTTCTACCCCAAAACTCCCCTCCACGACGGAGCTGTGATTATGAGAGACGGAATTATCCTTGCTGCCGCCTGCTTTCTTCCGAAGCCCCAGAAAGAAGAACTCGTCAACAAAAAGCTTGGTTCACGTCACCGTGCAGCCATTGGTATGAGCGAAAATTCAGACGCTGTTGTAATCGTTGTTTCCGAAGAAACAGGTCAGATATCCGTTGCAATGAATGGCGTTCTCACCCGTGACTACACCCGTGAAAAACTGAAAAATCTCCTGACTCAGAGCCTGATAACTGAACAGCAGGATCTTATACAGTCAAACAAAAAAAATGCCTCCTCAAAATCCAAAAAAAGGAGGAATAAAAAGTGAAATATTTCAAAAACATTAAAAACAGAGTTTTACGTCATCTCAGAGATAACTTTTCCCTTGCTGTAATTTCAATTGTTATAGCTGTTTTCTCATGGTTTATCATCTCTATGACGATTTATTCCTCTGTTACGCAGACCATACGCAATGTGCCCCTTAACATCGACATCACCGGCACTGCTGCCGCTGAAAATGACCTGACGCTTATCTCCTGTGACGTAAGCACAGTTGAAATCCAGATTCAGGGAAACCGTGCGGAAATAGGCAATCTTTCCGCTGAAAATATGCAGGCACGCCTTGTTGCGGATAACGTCACCTCCACCGGAACAAAGACACTGGGCATAGAAATCACCAGCATCAACAAAAATGTGGAATTTCAGGTAAAATCAATAAAACCTGCTACTGCAACGGCTGTTTTTGACAAGTATGAAACCCGTGAATTTGCTGTAACTCCTGATATTCCCGGTGTAAGCTTCGCTGAGGGGAAAACTCTTGACGAGGAAAATTTCTCCTGTGAACCGGAAACAGTCAATATAACCGGTCCTGCGGCTCAACTGGATAAAATCGCAAAATGCGTTGCAGTTTCCAATAAGGAGCTGAATCTCGATTCCTCTTACTCCATTGCAAGTGATGAAATAAAGCTGTACGCTGAGGACGGCGCTACGATAGAGCCGTCTCCCTTTAAGTTTGACAACTCCCGGTTCAACATAAATATCCCTGTTCTAACGCAGAAAACATTGGGACTTTCTGTCGGAATTGCCGGTGCTCCCTCAAATTTTGACAGTGACTGCCTGAAATTTAAATTCTCTGCCGATTCCATTACTCTCGGCTCCACTAACAGTCAGCTTGCCGATTTCCCCGACGTTTTCGAGATAGGCAAAGTTCTGCTGAGTGATCTGGATATAGGATTTACGGAGACTTTCAAAATCAATACTCTGGACTATAAGAATATGTCCAATCTTGAAACAGTTACTGTTACTCTTGACGATTCAAACCTGAAAAGCAAGGAATTTGTTATCGATAACTTCAATATCAGCAATGCGCCTAAAAACTACGATTTCAGCGTTATCACCAACCGTCTTGAAGTCAAGGTAGTAGGACCTGCTGACATAATCGACAATATCACCTCCAACGATATCGTAGCCGACATCAACCTGCTGAACGCAAAGATTCCGGAGGGCGAATCCTTCAACTGGGATGCTACAATTTCTTTCCCCAAGTATAATAATGTATGGGCTGTAACGCATAATAAGGTTATTCTGAGCAAGAGTGAAAAAACTAAAGAGACCTCCGGCAGTCCTGACATTGAATCAGTAACTGCTGCTGAAGTAGATTAACAGAACTCCTTAAAAAATGCTGCTTAAATTTAAGCAGCATTTTTGCTTTTTATACAAACGCCCGTCTGAAATTTCGTTGCATTGTTAATTGTGTACAAATGTTTTCAAAATAATTTGGAATCAGATACACAGATTATCACATTGCGTTCATAGCTTATTAACAAATTTTGTAAAATTGTGTGCTATAATACTTAATGTAATACTAATTTCATATCGTTCTGTTGAAAAAGTTGTCTGATAGCGTTTCGTCAATCAAGGCGACTGACCGCAGGCAGGCTGTCGCCTTTCAAGGTCAGTCAACGCTGAGTGACGGAACGATAGCGGACAA
>JAEDLA010000257.1 GCA_016295545.1 Oscillospiraceae bacterium
ATAATCACCACTAATAACTTCCAAAACCCTGAATAAATATAAAATTCAGGAAATTTTGCAAATGCTATTGACAAATGCCAAAATAGAGTATATAATAATATCATAATAACCTTATCAAGAGCGGCGGAGGGAACAGGTCCTGTGAAGCCCGGCAACCTGACTGATTACAGACAAGGTGCTAAATCCTGCGGTTTATCCGAAAGATGAGGATTTTCTATGAAATCAGAGCGTCTCGGAATGAGACGCTTTTTTTTGGAGGTAATTGATATGAATAAAGTTCTTTTTACGTCAGAATCCGTTACAGAAGGTCACCCCGATAAGATATGCGACCAGATATCTGACGCTATTCTTGATGCAATACTTGAACAGGACAAGCTTGCCCGTGTTGCCTGCGAAACAGTTACAACTACCGGCATGATTCTCTGCATGGGAGAAATTTCCACAAAAGCAAAGGTGGATATCCCGAAAATTGCAAGAAATGTTGTTATTGATATCGGCTACGACAGGGCGAAGTATGGCTTTGATGGTCATACCTGTTCCGTGCTCACTTCCATTGATGAGCAGTCACCCGATATTGCAATGGGCGTAAACGAAGCCTTTGAGTACAGGGAGGAAAATAATCAGTCTGACGGTCTTTCCAATGGTGCAGGAGATCAGGGAATCATGTTTGGCTATGCCTGCAATGAAACTCCTGAGCTTATGCCCTTGCCGATTTCACTTGCCCACAAGCTTGCCATGAAGCTTACAGAGGTAAGAAAGGACGGCACTCTCCGTTACCTCCGACCTGACGGAAAATCTCAGGTTACTGTGGAGTATTGCGACGGCAAGCCGGTCAGAGTTGACGCTGTTGTAGTCTCCTCACAGCATTCAAGCAGTGTTTCATTAGAGCAGATTCGCAGCGATATAAAGGATTTTGTTATCACTCCTGTTATTCCTGCGGAGCTTATTGATGAAAATACAAAGTTTTATATTAATCCTACAGGAAGATTTGTTGTAGGCGGTCCTCAGGGCGACAGCGGTCTTACCGGCAGAAAAATTATTGTTGATACATACGGCGGATATTCACGTCACGGCGGCGGAGCTTTCAGCGGAAAGGATCCGACAAAGGTTGACCGTTCAGCTGCTTATGCTGCAAGGTATATTGCAAAAAATATCGTTGCAGCAGGTCTTGCTGACAAGTGCGAGGTTCAGCTTGCCTATGCTATCGGAGTTGCTCAGCCTGTTTCTATTCTGGTAGATACTTTCGGTACAGGAAAGGTTGACGAAAGTGCTCTTGCTGAGGCAGTCAAGAAGGTATTTGACCTTCGTCCGGCTGCAATTATTGAGGCGCTCGACCTGAGAAAACCGCAGTACAGACAGCTTGCCGCATACGGTCATATGGGACGTGAGGAGCTTGGTGTTGCATGGGAGAAAACTGACAAAATTGACGCTATTAAAGCTGCACTTGCGTAAAAAAGCTGATTCAGTTAAAGGGAGTGAAAAAGGTTCACTCCCTTTTATTTGGTGAATATCCGCTGACAATTCCGCTGAAAAAAGGTGCTGCTTCGGAAATTTCACGCATGGAAACCACGTCAGTATCCTTGCAGCCGGAATATGCAAGAATCAGCTGTATGATTTCCTGCTGAGTGAGACTGTCCAGACCGCCGCTTAAATATTTTTCAGTAAGAATCTTTTTTACAGAGCTGTTTCCGTTGATACTGCTCATGGTGTCCTCCTAAATGAAGCTGTAAGCACCGTTTTCGTGCATGGAAAAGGCTTTTCCGCAGCCGCAGATAATATGGTCACATATCTCTATGCCAAGAGGGGAGAGAGTTTCGGAAAAAATCCGTGTAAGCTCGTAATCCTTTTCCTGTGGCATAGGCGGCTGTTCAGGCTGATTATGACCAATTATAATTCTGCGAATATTGTTTCTGACGGATATTTCGGCAATTTTTCGTGCAGCTCCGGAAATGCTGGAAAATTCGGAAATGGTAAAGCTGTGGACATTCAACAGGTCATTAGAGGGACTTATGCTGAGAATCAGGTACATTTCGGAGCTGACTGAGCTGAAATAATTCAGGAAGTATTCCCTGACTTTCCTGACAGAGCTGAGCTTTACCGGCTTGTGACAGTAATCGGAGCAGTTTCGGCACAAATCGCCGAAAAGGCTGATAAATGCGGCACTGGAGCTGTTTATACCTTTGACGGAGGAAAGACAGGAGATGTCGGCTTCAAGGACTTCAGGCAGACTGCCGAAGCTTTCGATGAGAGAATGTGCAATATTATTTGTGTTTATACGTGGAAGTGCGTAAAAGAGAAGCAGCTCAAGAAGCTCATGCTGCTGAAATCCCTTTGCACCTGTTTGAAGAAAGCGTGAGCGAAGTCGTTCTCTGTGACCGCTGTGCTGAACCTGAGACATAGCTGTATTCCTCCCGTCTGTAGTGGATTGTGTGATATTGATATTATACCATAGTTTTGTGGAGATTCAATAGCAAAATGTTAAAATATCCATGTACGCACTGCAACAGCCTGATATTATACTAATTCCACATCAACCTGCTGAAAAATTTGTCCGCTATCGTTCCGT
>JAEDLA010000258.1 GCA_016295545.1 Oscillospiraceae bacterium
TGTATATTTCGGTCAGAATATTATAGCTAAACTTTGCCTGATATGCAGTGTCAGGACTGTTATAACTTATTTTCTTGCCCATATTTTGTTTTAAAAAGGCAACAAAAAAGAGGAATTCACATTCCCCTTTCAGTAAAATTATATTTATTCCCGGCTATATACAGCCATTTTTCTGGCACGCCTGAATGGAATCGAACCATCGCACATGGCGTCGGAGGCCACTGCTCTATCCGCTGAGCTACAGGCGCATGAATAAAAATAAGGTAGAATATAATTAAATACACTCTCCATATAATATTATATCAAAAACTCTTGAAATTTGCAAGTGTTTGTGCTATAATATTTTTATAATAACTAAAAAATCTCAAAGGGGAGAAAATCATTGCAGGATTACATATATCTCGTAATCATTCAGACAGGAACAAGACCTGCCAGATTTTTTAAATTAATTACAAGGAAACCATATAATCATGTTTCTCTTGCCGCAAATATAAATTTAACAGAAATGTACAGCTTCTGCCGCACCTACCGCCGTCTCCCGTTTCCTGCAACATTCAATAAGGAAATTGTAGGTCAGGGCACTCTGGGGCTATTCGGCTCCATACCATGCGAAATCTACAGCATTCCAGTTACTAATCATCAGAAATTGATTTTTAATGAGATTATTAATCATTTTTCCGTGAACAGAAAGCTGTATTCATATAATGTTCTTGGTCTGCTGGCTGTTTTGCTTCATATTGAGTGGAACCGCAAGAAGAATTTCCTCTGTTCCCAGTTTGTAGCTTATACAATGGAAAAAATGGGACTTCCTCTTGAAAAGCCTTTCTGCCTTTATACTCCTGATGATTTCCGTAGATTTCCCGGTGCAAAGCTTGTTTATCACGGCGAACTGAACAGCTTTTACTATGAGAGGCAGGACAAACAGCTTTTAAGGAATCCATGACCGCCGACATAAGCCGCACTTCGTCCGGAACTGTCATATACAATACATAATAGAGCTTGCTTTCCGGAAGAAGCTTTGTAATATCAAATGAACAGCTATAATCAAGAATACTCATTTCAGCACGTTTTTCGCTGAGGTCAAGGCTTGCCGGACTGATTTTTTCCGTTGTCAGTCTGTTATATGAATTGGAATATGCAAGTAAAAACATCCATAAACCCGTAGTCACCAATAAGTATAAAAAAATTACTTTGACTGCGGTTTTTTTATTATTTCTCATTAGTTCTCCTTTAAACTGTTTAACGCCTTTGCAAGTGAGCTGCCTATCAGCTGACCGGAATACTGCACCTGTTCAAGGGTGCTGCCGTGTGAGCCGACCTCTATCAGCAGACTTCCTGTTGTAAGGTCCTGATTATATTTTCGATAATCGAACAGTACGGGACGTGTAAGTCCAGGTGAATCCCCCTCTATCTGCTGCTGTAAATAAGCGGCAAAATGGAAATTCTTCATATAGTCCGGCATATCAAGTGTTCCGTCGTCACAGCCTGAGATAATCATGATCTGTGCGGCTTCTCTGCCGTTTATTTCAGCTACAGGCTGATATGCTGTCCCCTCCCCCGATATTGCGTCACGGTGTATGTCAAGGGCAACCTTTATGCTCGGATATTCCTCAAGAATTTTTGTAACCGTTTCACGGCTTCTGTCATAGGAGCCGTTATAGGACGGATAATCATGAATGTCAGTTGCATGGATAACTCCGATGCCGGCTGCTTTAAGCTGTTTCTCTATCTCGTTTCCTACCATTATCACATTCTTTGTTTCATCAGTTGTCCGGTAATTGAAGCCTGCATCATAAAATTCCCTTACATAAGGCTCAAAGCTTTCTGTAGTGTGAGTATGATATATCAGCACCTGCGGCTGGTCTGTATCTTCAATTTTAAAATCCGGCAGATATCTGCTTTCTTCAATTAGGGTTTCGTTGGGAACAGAAGTTTTATTATTAACCTGTCCGAAGCTTTCAAGGTTAAAATAGGTAGTTCCGCTGAAAGTTCCGTAGGTCGTGCGGATTATACTTCCTCCGGCTTTCCAGTCCTCCTCAGAGGGATAAGGCTTTTCTCCCGGATTATCCGATACCATATCAAGGGGGCTGGTGCTGTCTCCTACGTCCTCAGTTTCCTCATTAATGCCATAGCCCTCAGAGATTATATTCAGTATATCCTCTGAATCAGCCGTCCCCTCAATAGTATAACATGGCTGACTGACAAAAGTTCCAGTATCAGACGGCTCCTTTTGTCCAAGAGACACATTGCCTGCCCTTTTCAGCAGCTCCACAGCATTTGGCAGACCTTTTGATGCTGCCGCTGCTGAAAGCGGAAGAACAATTAAAGCACAGCATTTCACAAGACCTGCGATTTTTCTCTTTCTATGCCTGGTCATAACCTCACCTCATTAATATTTACATATTAATAAAGTATATTCCCCTGACTGAAGAATTATAACAAGCTGCGGCAGAGGAAATCTGCTGTAATACTAATTCCATATCGTTCTGTTGAAAAAGTTGTCTGATAGTGTTTTGTCAATCAAGGCGACTGACCGCAGACAGGCTGTCGCCTTTCAAGGTCAGT
>JAEDLA010000020.1 GCA_016295545.1 Oscillospiraceae bacterium
ATATCAATTATCTGAGCAACCTTTTTCTGAATAGAAAGTGCATCAGAAATAAACACACCATCACCATTGTTGTAAACATCAGCATTAATAAGTCCCTGTTCACTAAGGGGATTAGCGTCTTTGTTTGCGACATACATCATAACCTTAACTACATCTGATATACCAACTTTACCGTCAAGATCTGCATCACCAGGGACTACAGTTTCTTGTTTTGAAGCTATTACGATATAGTTTACAGATTCATTTGAACCACCGTTAGTTCCAAGAGTAAGTTCTTCTCCAGCTTTCATATTCTTCTTGAAAAGAATAAGGGTAAGGTCATTGGATGTTGATATTGTAATTTCTTCTTGTTTCCAGTCGTTTAACCAACTTGGTAGCGGAGATGAAACACGCGAATCAAGTGCAACATAAACAGTAATATCTTCACCTGCTGTGAATTTTCCTAAATCTGTAGTAACAAGCTTCGAATCACAAGCTGTTCTTATAGTTTCCGCACCAACAAGATTAGCAGGGAAACTTGTAGCTGTAAGTTCACGGTCTCCGAACAAAACAGATCCTGAACCTGTATTATTATAAATAGACCAGTCTGAACCGTTTTCAGTATCGTAAACCTGAAGATTTTTTATAAGCTCACCGTTAAGAATAATCTCCTTATTTTTAGCAAAAACAAGGTAGTTTGTATTATTGCCGTTTCCGCCGTTCATACCAAGAGTAACCGTTTCACCGGCGTTAAAGTTCTTTCTGTAAAGCTCAAATGTCAAATCGCTTGTTGCAGTAATAATACTATCAGTTTTTTCCCAGCTTCCGAGCCATTCCGGAAGAACAGGTACAACACGGCTGTCTACAGCGACATAAACCGTAATAGCCTGATATATATGCACCGTAAACTTCGCTTTCAACGTCAGCAATATAGCTGAATTGCGTATACTTTTCTTCAAGAATAAGATTCTGACCATACGCACGGCACGCCTTTTCCCAGTTGGAATTTGTTTTCAGCATAGCAACCGGATTAAGCGCAGAACCCCACTGGTTTTCACACCAGCTGATGTCAAGGAAACCGCCATACTTGTTGCAGAGCTTCAGAAGTGATGAGAAATGATCGTAACGCTGCTGGTATGTTACAGGAAAATCTTCTGAAGCAAAGCCCCAGAATTGCTCACAGTAGTTATATCCTATAAAGTTCGGGTATTCCTTGAAAAATTCTCCGAATATAGTATTATCCAGATCATAGTCGGCAGGATAATCCGGGAAGTGACACTGTCCGCCGCTGGCTGGCTGAATCATTGTCCATACACCCTTATCGGCACAAGCCTTCATCCATGAACGGGCACATTCAATACCGTCCTGTATCATGAGCCATCTGTGCTCAGTACTGCTCCAGTTAATTGACAGTGACACATTGAAAACAACATACGGAAGAACATCTTCAGGTACAAGATCAATTATCTTCTCCGGATCAGGATAATTCCACGAGTCGATATGAACTATCCACATAGGTGATTCATTGTTCAAAGGTCTGCGGAAACTGCCGGCTGCCGATGCTGTAAAAGGCTCGGCATCAAGGGAAAGATTTTCAAGCGTTTGTAATATTCCGCCTGAATTTCCGTCAGCGTCAGATGACGGTATTCCTGCAAGCATACTTACAGCCATAACACCTGTCATCAGTGCTGCACAAATTTTTTTGAGTTTCAGTTTGAGTTTCATTATTAAAAAGCCTCCTTAATAAGATTATTTTAACTTAAACTGATTTCTAAATTAATTCACCTCCATTGACAGATTATTAAAATTCAATCTGTCTAATTGATTTTTTCAATAAGGATCTGTCTAAAAGCAATCATATCGAAGCAGTCAAGGTACTTATCCTCGATAATGTCTGCTTGAACCTTTTGCTCAGCTGTGAGAGCGGTTTTGCCAAGAAGCCAATTTTGAAAAAGTACTGCGTCAGCAATATTGACACTTCCGTCTTTATTGACATCCCCCTTGAAGTATGACTGTTGTTCCTTAGCAAGCTGTAAGAATTGTATTACTTGTTATTGTTTTCTGTGGAATAAAGCCAGTTCCTGCAATCATGCATGATAATACTGTTGCTATCGCTGAAATCTTAACAATTCTTTTCATTCTGACACTAAATTTCTTTTTCATTTAGATAATCTCCTGTTAGTTAATTAACACATATTTCCGTTACTGTGCAATAATGTTTTTTATAGCTATATATTAACATTTTGCGCATAATCAATCAACCCACAAAACGGTGAAACGGTGGACAAAACGTCTGTATTTTCTCAAATTCGATACACTTTACAAAACTCAAGCAGAAAAAACACAAAATACAACATAGAACTTTATGAAAAATAAATTTGACAAAAAAGCTGATAGAATCGGGAAATAGATTTCGATTTAATACACTTCTTGATTTTAAGATAATTGCTATTTGGCTGAGACTTCATTCTGCCAAGCGTGTAACGTAGTATTGCAGAGAATGAACGTAATAAAATCCGTTCCCGTCAGCGTGAGGGAATGCTTGACAATTATTCTTTCTTATGATATTATGTATGTATGGATAAGACTATATTTTTTACCAAATGTAAACAGAAGACATTTCGAATAGTTATATTTAGGCAAAAATATACTCTTTGTAAATCAGACTTCAATGTCAATATCATTTAAAGGAGAATCAGGCATGAAAAACAGTTTTATTACTGCTGCAGGGAAAGGCGGTTCAGAATGATGAAGTTTAAATCAAACCGTATTTCAGCAGCGCTTGCCGCTGTATCGATGTGCTGCTTTACTGCCGGAACAGCAATGCTGTATTCAACAGCTTCAAAGGCAGTATGTATTTCTAATGATTACCTTAAGCTTACCGTTCAGGATGATGAACAAAAATCAGCTTATGGTTCATTCATGCTGTCAAAAAACAGCGAAAATCAGACCGATACATTAACATATCCACAGTTTTATACTTCATTTGCAGAAGTGAATATTAATGGCTCGGTCAAGCTTTACAGTGAGGGAAAAACTGTCAGACAGCCCTATACCGACAGTGAAGGTGCGATTGTCATGGTACAGGACTTTGACGGTATTGAAATTACACAGCGTTTATCATTTGCAACTGGTAATACCAGTAATTATGATATGCTTCAGGCAGCTTATACTGTAAAGAATAACACTTCTGCGGACATAAAGCTTTCAGTAAGAACGATTATCGATCCGACTATTTCAGATTCTGATAATGACCCGATTATGGCTGACGGAACGGTATTCACTCAGGAAAAAAACTTTTACGGAAATGATGTACCGGAGGAATGGTTTGTGAAGAATTCAGCCGGAGAAATAACAGCATACGGAATTACTTCTGACGGAAGTGCGGCTCCGGATTCATTTGATATTGCCGACTGGAGCAACTTATATAATGCCCGTTTTGATTATTCTGCTGGTGATGCTATTTCTGATAATGCAGCGGCTGTAACATGGTGTGACCGTACAGTAAAAAGTGGTGAAAATTTCAGCTGCGGTACAAAATATGGTCTTTATAGTGAAAAGAGCGACAAGACAAAGAATAATTCTCCGAAAACAGGAGATAAATTACCCATAGCATTTTTGGGAGCTGGTATATGTTCTCTGACAGCGGCTGTACTTTGCAGAAAGAGGAGGTCGGATAATGATGAATAAGATTTTTTCCAGAATAATGGCCTGTGCTGTTGCAGGTATCAGTACAGCGGTTTTCATGCCGGTTGAACCTCTGATTATGGCTTATGCGGAATCAGGCAATGAGATCAGCTTTGAAGACAGTCTTATTGCGGTATATTCCGGAAACGACATTCTTTTAAACGAAAAGAGCGTTGAAGTTGCCGGCGGAGTTTATTGCGGCGGAGATCTGAAATATACAGGAAATAGAGATTACTTTTCTGTTAACGGTGTAAATGCGTCGGCAGAAGACGGAACGGATTGCATTCTTCCTGATTATACTGACCTTATCAATTCATCGGAAAAGTATGATTTTGAATTTTCTGACACCAAAACAATTTCAGATTCGTATATCGATTTGACAAATACTTCCATGTATTCCGACGGTGATTTGAATATTGCTCATGCTGAGTTAACAGGAAGTGGAAGAATAAGTGCAGCTGACGATGTCAATATGAGTATTGCAGGAACCGATGAACTTAAACAGGCTTTCATAATGTCTGAGAGTGGCAATATAAATATTGATGCTGCAGATCTGGAGTATAATGGAATCATTTACGCTCCTGAGGGTAAGGTTAAGATAAATGCCAAGCATATAAGTTTGTCAGGTGCAATATATGCAGATGAAATCGAAATTAATGGTACATCCTTTAAAGCTGAGTATAAGGATTTTTTCGGAATCAGCTGCCGTGCTCATACTGAAAATGTATTATATGTACATAAAAAGGATTTGATTTCACTCAACGGATATGTTTCCGACGAAAGAGCGGATTACATATATAAGGTGTCTGAATCTCAGAAGGATAAAGTATCACTTTCTGGTGAGAATACTCTTACACCGGAGCTTTGTTTTTCAGAGGCGGGAGAGTATAACATTACTCTTACAGCGACACTTGGCAATAAACAGTCATCTGACATTGTAAAGGTTATTGTAACAGACGGACCTGTTGTAAGATATACCTCAACAAAGGATTTTAGCTATGGTTCTGTGAACGGTATGAGCGATGCAGATGACGAGCTAAAGCTTTCCGCAATATCTGATGAAAAATCTGAGACAACAAAACAATATTCCCTTAATTCTGAGAGCGGAATATCCGTATCAGACAGACAAAGCAAGACTAATCTGAATACCAGCGGAGATGAACTTGAGCTTGATTACTCTCTTGAGGGATACGGGAAGCTTGAAACCGGAAACGGAAATGACGTTGTTCTTTGTATAGATAATTCAGGAAGTGTTTCAAGCATGATTCCTACAATCAAGGCTGCTGCACTACAGATTATTGAATCAATGGGACCGAACGACCGTCTTGCGATTACTTCCCTTGACCGCCTGAATACTCCTCTTACAAGTGACAAGGAAACACTTATTGCGGCATTTGAAGCATATAATCTGGGCGGAGGAAGCGAATTCGGAAATGGTCTTAAAATAGTAAATGAGCAGATTTTCGACGAAGAAAGTGAGAATAGAAATAAGTTTGTATTTCTTCTTGCTGACGGTGAAAACGGCTATAATTCAGGTGATGATGCGGTAGCTATGGAGCAGGCTGCTGTATTCAGGGAAAATGGTACAAAGGTATATGCCTTTGAGATAAATCCTTTTTCTTACGATTTTGGTGAAACAAGTACTGTTCAGAATGTTGCTATTGAAACAAACGGAGCATATAAGCTTTGTCCTGATTCAGAAGCAATAGAGGAGTTTCTTGTTAACATGGCGGAAACTATCTATAATCTGGCAGCAAGAAATGTAACATTTACAACAACTGTAAAGAATGCTGAGTGGGTAAAGAACGGCTCAATGACCAAAGCTCCCGATTCAGCTGTATACAATGATGACGGCTCTGTAACTCTTTCGTGGAATTACTCTGCCTTTGAGATAGGTGCTGCTGATGAAATAGGTCTGAAGCTTATCAGCGATAATGGTTATATAAACATTACAACTGATACAAAGCTTATTTCGTATGATTCCAACGGCAAAGGCAGTGTTTTGTATCTTGACGACATTATTGCAGAAAGCGGAAACTGTTCTGACAGCGGAAAATGGACGAGTCAAGTCTATGACAGCGGAAAAGAGAATTGTAACTGGTCTTACGTAAAATGGAATGCAGATTATTACGGTGATTCAGCAATTGATATCTTCTTAAGTACAAGCAATGATGGTGTTAATTTCTCAGACCGTATAAGACTTACCAATGGTCAGAGACTTGCTCTTTCAGGTAGATATGTACGCACTGAAATAGAGATGAAGAAATCTCATGACGGAGCACCCCCTGTTTTATATGATTTCACTTTATATTCAGATGATGTCGAGGCAACAGATATCTGTACCGGTACTGATGCAGTAATCAGAGGAGCACATAATGTTCCGGCAGGCACACCTGTTTCAATGTGGCTTGATATTGAGGGCAGCTATGATAATGTCACAGAAATCAGGTGGGATACTGACGGCGGTGAAGTAATTTCAGACGAAAGCAATCCTCTCAGAAGAACTCTTGTATTCAAGGAAGAAGGCGAATACACAGTAAGTGCTGTTGTAATTGCAGGCGGAATAGAAACCAGAACTGCTGTAAAGATAAACGTGCTTCCCGAAACTGTTCTCTGGCAGGAGATTGAAAAGGACGAATTCAAGGCTGTCAAGCTTGAACTTACAGATACTCCCGAATATGCTACACAATACAGTGAGCCGCTTACTTTCAATATCTTATTTGAAAATCCTGAGCAGGTTGCATGGGTAAGAGCACTTTATACAAATCCTCAGGTCTGGGGAGAAGGTAATTATCGTATTGCATTTATCGACGAACAGCAGGAAAATCTTGTATCAGTACCGCTTCCCGGAACTAATCTTGCAGAGACTACTATTATTGTAGAAGCTTATGACTGGTATGGAAATATGGTGTCTGAAAGCCGTACCATAAAAATGGACAGACAGGCTCCGACGGTGTATGTAAATAGTGACAAGAGCCGTGTGTATCCGGGAAATGAAGCAGTTATCACTGTTACTTCTTCTGATAATGATGAGCTGGCAAGCCTGAAACTTTTTTGTAATGACGAAGAAGTTGCCATAAATGATGAGGGACAGTATATCTTTTCCCGTGACCTTGCCGGCGACTACATAATGAAAGCAGTTGCTGTTGATAAAGCCGGAAATGTTTCTGAAGTAACACGCACTATTACAGTAATTGCTGATGAAAGACTGCCCTATGTTTCTATCACAGGAAGTTCAAGAATAATAATCGGAAATAGTACTGACCTGAAAATTACTGCTTATGATAATGAGACAAAACTTACAGAACTTCTCTTAACGGTTCAGCTTGAGGGAGAAGATGAAATAACTGAAATATTTGACCTTAAGAGCAGCAAAGAAACTATAGAGCGTGAAACAATATATACATTTACACCTCAGAGCACAGGCAAGTATGTCTTTACCGCTACTGCTACAGACCGTGAGGGTAATGTAAATACATACTCTTTCACTGAAAATGTTGTTGCAGATACTATAGGACCAAATATTAATATTGAACTGAGTAAGTATGAGATACTTGCCGGAGACAGTATTGATGTTTCTGTTGCGGTTACAGATGACGTAGCTGTTGCTGATGTCAGATTCTTTATTGATGATATTGAAACTGAGCTTACAGAGGATAATACTTTCCATTATGTTTCAGATGATGAAAACGTTGATAATAATGGCAAGAAGCGTATCGTCTTTAAGGTTACAGCAACTGATACCAGCGGAAACGAGAGAAGCGGTTCAAAGACGCTTTTAGTCGAAACAGAGGATACAGTTCTTCCGAACGTTAATATTTCAGCAGGCAGCAGATATGAATATCAGTCAGAAAATGCCTATATGACTGTAACAGCCTCAGATAATATCGGAGTGGAATCCTTAAAGGTATTTGTTAATGGCGAGCCTGCTGAGCTTGATGAAAAGGGCAGATATTATTTTGATACATCTGAAATAACAGAATATTTCGTTGAAGCAACAGCAGTCGATACATCAGGAAACGAAAGAAAAGCCGAGAAAACGATTGCAGTTTCAGATACAAGAAAACCTGATATCAGATTTACTCCTGATAAGTCAGGATATGACACCAATGACAGTCCTGTTATCTCTGTAGAAGTAAGTGACAATTATCAGCTTGATACTGTAACAGCTTCTATTGACGGAAAAGAGATAAATACAGACAATGGTTCATTCACATACACAATTGAGAATGCTCCTGCGGGCAGCTATGTCATTACAGTAACAGCAGTTGACATTTTCGGAAACACTCAGACCAGCAGCTATACTGTAAGAGTTAGGGATACAATTGCACCTGAAATTACAGCGTCTGTAAACAAGGAAACATTTGCTAAGGGAGAAATTCCTGAAATCACCTGTGAATATTCGGATAATGTAGCTGTAACAAGAATTGTTGCAGATATGAACGGCGTATCACTTGAAGTTGATACTGAAAGCGGCAAGATAATTATGCCTGAGACAATTGAAGCAGGGGATAAGACAGTTACTATCAAAGCCTATGATGCCGCTTATAATGTTTCCGAGCCTGCGGTTGTAAGCTTTTTCATGTCGTCATCTGAGGATATTGAGGCTCCTGTTATTGAAGAAATATCAGTAGTTCCTGATATTATACGTGCAGGCAATGATGTTACAGTTACAATCAAGGCATCTGACAACAGCGGCGAAGTTAATCTTACTGTTTTAAAGGACGGAAGCGAGCTTAAAGAAGATGCTGAAAGCGGAAACTATTCGTTTACAGCTGATTCTGCCGGAGAAGTAAACCTTGTTGTAAGGGCAGAAGATCCCTCAGGAAATTATATCGAAAAAGAAGTAGTTCTGAAAGTATACAGAAATACCGAAAACCGTAAAATGACAGTAGATGCACCGGCAGTAGTAAAGCCCGGCGAAGAAATCACCGTTATACTTTCATCTGCTGACGGAATTCCTTTTGATACAACAGAGCTGTGGCTGAATGAACAGGATATGTCAGCTGCGCTCACTCAGAACGCTGACGGAAAATATCAGACAACGTTCACCCTTGATTCAAACGGAACATACAGCTTCAAAGCAATCGGCAGAGATGATGACGGCTATGAAAGCGAAGCATTATTCACCATTCAGGTGGCAGCAGCTTATGAAAATGAGCTGAAAACCGAAGAAATGCAGGCTTCACTTGTTCAGACCTCAGAAACTGAGCTGAGCGATGAAATAAAGGAACTTGTTGGTACATTTGAATCTCCTGCGGACGCCTATGAGTATGTATATAACAACATAAACTTTGAAGCTTATACAAATTCAAGAAGAGGCGCAGTCGGAGCATTTGAGCTTAAGCGTGGAAACGACGTGGATCAGGCAAGCCTTCTTATCGGAATGCTGCGTGAAATGGGATATCCTGCAAGATATGCAAATACAGATGTAATGCTCACAAGTGAACAGGTTACTTCACTTATGGCAATGGATAACTTCATTGACGCAACTAATATTATTGCAAGCTCAGGAAAAAATGCAGGATTGCTTACTATGCCGGACGGCTCAAATGCAGTGAAAATCAATGAAGTATTTGTTCAGGTTTACGTTCCGGCAAGCGAATTAGGTGAAACCGATGAAGCTTTAAAGGATCTGGGCGTATGGGTAAACCTCGATACATCTATAAAGGCTTCGTCTTCATTCCGTGAACAGATCGAAGCTGAAACTCAGGAAGAGCTTGATGTTTCCGCATACAGAGAAAGTGCGGCAGAAACAGGACTTGGAAAAATACTTGACGGACTTGAAGCAAAAGCTGATTCCTTTACGGAAAAAACTGGTAATTCATTGATTTCGGATATGTTCAGCGGACCATTAACTGTAACAAGCGAGGGTTCATACGCATATTCAAGACCAATCGTTCAGCAGGAATTCAACAGACTGCCTGACTCACTGAACTATGTAATTCTTGATGAAAACATTAACGGATTCAATGCAGTTCCTTTGTCAATGGCAGATACAGTTCAGTTTGCAGTATCAAATAATTTGTCCGGTAAAAATCTTGGAACATATAAAATAAGTGAAATATACAACAAGCGTGTGACACTTCGTTTTGACGGAAATACCGGAAACGGTACAGTGTTTGAAATGGGCAAATCCGCTATTTACTCAAATACTTTCCTGCCCTCACTTTATATTGACGGTGAAGTTGCAGCACAGTATACGCTCAGCGAGCATTCAGGCAATAGCTTTTTTGATCCGGAAGATGAATACTATTTCTTCGGCGATGATGCATGGAGACTTGGTGAGCACTGCAAAATAAGCACACAGATAACGACTAACGGAAGAACAACTTCATGGACAGATGATGCAGTAATAGGAAGTACATACGCAATAGCATTTGATACCGGCGGTATTACAGAATCCCAGTATTACAGTTCTCTTTATGACGCCGCTGAACTGAACGGAATCGACGTAAGTGATCCGAATGCACCGGCTGTGTCTGATTCTGCTTATGCTGAGGGCTCAACCGACTATTATAACGAGGAAAAAATCGGTTCATATCTTGATTTTGCCGGCAAGTACTATCTGCTTAACTGTGATTCATACGGAAGTATCTGTGCAAGCCTGAATAATATGGAAACCAGCACGGATACAAAGGTTGTTATGACCAACTATACAATTGGCTCAGTCGAGGATACAATAACAGGTAATACTATTAATGTTATCCCGGGAAGATTCCAGATAGACGTTTCCTATAACAATTGCTATGGAAGCAACAGAAACGGTAATCAGGATATAAGAAATAAGTATATGTTCAATACTTCATATATGGAATCATATTTTGAGGGCTGGGTATGGGATATGCTTCTTTTCAATGAGGGAGCGTCAACTGTTTCCGCTATGAACAATGCAGTTGAAAATGGTGCAAATATTCTCGTAATTGATTCAGGCAATGTTGATTCTGAGCTTAAGAAAGCAGATATTACAGCAGAAGAAAGAAATGAAATTGTCACAAGCGCTGCAAACGGTTATTCAATAATAATACCTGATAAACGTTCAAATATGAATGACTGGAGCGGAATAGGTTATATCATAGCTGATTTCAAGGATTATAATCATTTTGTATTCAAAATATCAGGCGGATTAAACGGAGGTTCTGATACTGATGACGTTGACCTTATAGGAGAAACAATTGCAAAGAGACTTGAAAATGTCAATACAGAAAATTTATTCTCAGGCTTGCTGTCTACCTCACAGTCATTGTATTACTTCCTGCTTCAAATCAATCTTACAAAAGAGGTTGCTCCGGCAGTAAGTACTCTTGCAGCTGCAAGCGGCGGCGGAGTAGCGGCAGTGTTCGTTGGAGGAATGCAGCTGTACGGTGCAGTTACACATCTTGTTGATATTGTAAATTATCGTACTGAAATGCTGGAAATATTATACGAATACTGTATGGCTGATGATAAAGCGGCACAGGACCAGTCATGTGTCGATATGATGGTGCTCGTTGTGAAAATGGTAAAGGATCTGATAGATACATTGAAAGGTCAGTTGGAAGAACCCGGTTCACCGGAAGATGAGCTTAACGATGCAATTGAAGATTATATTGAGGCAGTATTGGATCTTATATTACCCGAAGAAGAGGACGACGGTCATGACGGATTTGATGATGTGATAAATGATGCTGTAGATGATGCAGTATCGGATGCAATCTCATGACAGAAGGCTGACACGAAATAATGCTAAAGATATAACTTCTGTAAAGAAGATTGGTATAATACTAATTCCACATCAACCTGCCGAAAAATTTGTCAGCTATCGTTCCGTCACTCTGCGTTGACTGACCTTGAAAGGCGACAGCCTGTCTGCGGTCAGTCGCCTTGATTGACAAAACGCTATCAGACAACTTTTTCAACAGAACGATATGGAATTAGTATAAATTAATGGTATAACCAGTTGATTAATTACAGCTTATTGCTCTGAAAAAACAATATAATTAAATCCCTGTCTGCTTTATGATGATTGATTGGCAGACAGGGATTTTTTTTATGACGAGTCTTCTGTGAATTTTCAAACAGAACGATATGGGATTAGTATAACAAACAAATGAGATTATCTGTGCGCATAAAAATTTTTCTGAAAAAAGCCGGTTGACTAACATCATTTGTAATGTTATAATAAAATTAAAATAATTTGGCAAACGGGAGGTGTAGTGTATGTCAAAATCGGAAAATCAGAAGAAAAGCCTTTTAAATGCAACATTTTTTCCTTTACTGTTGCATTTGACCTAAAAAAACGAAATAAATCCGCAATGAGATCCTATATAGGATC
>JAEDLA010000259.1 GCA_016295545.1 Oscillospiraceae bacterium
TATTTTTCATAGCGCATACGCCATTTTTCATCTTCGTAATACTCACCGCTTTCAATAGCTTTTTTCAGTTCTTCATCCCTGCGCTCCGAACGCTTTTCAAAGTAAAACGCTACTGACAAAATGATAACGAACACTAAAGAAAAAACAGCCGCAAGCCATACCGGAAAATCAAGATAAAGCATATACAGGAAGCCTATCGGAATTCCTGCGAAAAGACACCCGTACAGCCTTTTCTTCCTATCCATAAGAGGAGGATGCATCATTTGCCGAAGAATATCCCTGATTTTTTTATTCATACCGCTGCCGCCTTTTCCGGTTCTTTTTTGCCGCCGGCAGGGGGATTATTTCCGCTGTTTTTAGTCCTGTTCCTGAACATATCAAAAAGCTTGGAAATATTGCTGTAAAACAGGTCAACGAGAACACTTGAAACAAGGCTCATTGAAAGAAGTATCAGCAGGTCGAGCCACACATTTCTCGTGCAGTAAACAAGCTTTGTCGCCTCAAGAAAATAATAGCAGTAGAAGGAGTGAATGAACCAGATATTGGTGCTGTGTTTGCCGAGATACTTGAATACTTCTTTAAGGGGCTTTATAACGTCAAGGAACACTGAACAGAATGATGTGAATAAAATAGCATAAACAATATCCAGAGCTTCTCCCTTTATGTAGCATCTGCTCCACATAATTGCAAGCATTCCGAAAGCAGAGACAGCCGCCTTGCAGGGAATCTTGTACAGTTCACCCTTTATCCTGCATATTCCGTTATACTTTGCGAAAACAATTCCGGCAAAAAAGGTGGGAGCATTCTCGGTGATTTTCATAAAGTAGCTGTAGTAAACGCTGCCGTAAAGTCCTGAAAGACCGTTGACTGACGGTAATCCGGGGAAAACGCTGCGTATCAGAATATCAAGACCGAACACTATGAAAAGCTCGGTGAGGAAACTGTTCTTTTTTTGCATTTTATTGCAGTAAAGTGCTCCAAGCATAAGAGCACATATATAATATGGCAAAAACCACCATTCAAGATTTATGCTGTTGTTGAGAAGTATAAAATTCCCCAGTACATTTGTTATAAAGACACGCCAGCTTTCAATAACATATCTTGAACAGAGATAGTTTATCCCCTCTCCGGCTCTCCTGAAAAATATAAACGCTATGGGAGTAAATATGACGAAAATCTTCCAGAATCTTTTCATAAGTCCTGTAATTGAGTCCAGCAGATTAAAGCTGCCTTTCTCCCAGCGCTTATACATTCCGTAGCCGCCGAGAAAGAAGAAAATACTCACACAGAATTTTGAATTGAAAGCAAAGGTCTGAAGATAGCCGCCCTCAATTAGTTTTTCCCATTTTGAGGCAAATCCCTCGAATCCCACAGGCAGACGCTCCGGAAAGCCTGCAATGTGGTGAAAAAGCATCATTAAAATTGCAATACCCTTTATTGCTTTCGTATCATTTTTGTCAAAAAGTACACTTTTTTGTTTCAAAGTCTGTTATCCCCTTTTATCATTGTCGATTCATTATATACTCACCTTTATTCCAAAGTGTGCAATAGAGGCGGGTATACAGTCACTTAATCTTCCAGCAGCTGAGCTTCTACTTTCTCAAATCCGAGACGATTGATAGTATCTGAGAAACGCTCTCCCTTAACGCCCTGCTCCTTAAAGAGGATAATAGCCTTTTCAATGATGTTCAGCACCTCATCACGGCTTGTAAAGACTTTGTTTATAAATCTGCCCTGTGCTATCTTTTTTCCCCAGCGTCCGCCGATATATACTCTGTAGCCGTTTGTGTACTCCTCAAACGCCTTGAACGGACACTTGTTCCTGCATCTGCCGCAGTTGTTGCAGATATTCCTGTCGATAACCACCTTTCCGTCAGCAACTGAACAGGCTTTTACAGGACAATTCTTCTCAATCTGACACACCTTGCAGCCACGGCACTTATCCATATCAGGTGAGGGTATACGCTGACCGACAATTCCCAGATCGTTAAGGTCAGGCTTTACACAGTTATTAGGACAGCCACCCACAGCTATCTTGAATTTATGTGGCAGAGGGATACTCATTCCCTTAAAGAAGCGTTTATGAATTTCCTCCGAAAGCTCATAGGTATCAATAAGTCCGTATTGACAGGTCGTGCCCTTGCAGGAAATTACGGGACGAACCTTAGCTCCCGTTCCGCCTGTTTCAAGACCGTACTGTGCAAGAAATTCACGCAAAGGTTCAATATTTTCATAGGGCACCCCCTGAATCTCCATAGTCATTCTTGTGGTAAGAGTTACGAAGCCTGAGCCGAATTTCTTCGCAGCCTCAGCAACAGCTGCACACTCAGCAGCTGTTATTCTGCCGTTCCTTGTAATAACACGTCCGTTGAACCTGTCCTCTGAATTTTTGTCATACAGGAAGCCCAGTGCCTTGACTCTTGCAATATCTTCCTTTGAAATTTCTGGCATTATTCATTCTCCTAACATCATTTAGTGACTATATTATAACATTTTCCGACTTCCTTTGCAATAGTTTTCAACAATTCTGTATTTGTAAACTTTAACCTTTTT
>JAEDLA010000260.1 GCA_016295545.1 Oscillospiraceae bacterium
AGTCCGGTGGACTGTTTTTTAAGAGGGAACGCCCTGCAAGAGAGGGCGTTCCCTTTATTTTATAAGTCATTTTTAAGGCTGCCCGATAATTTTATATTTTTTCACCAATTTTCTCTCCGTATTTTACAACCGTCTCGATGCCTGACGCTGAATTTCTGACAATATCGGCGTCAATTACAGCTCTGCCCCTTTCAATGAGCAAAACAACAGTGGAGCCGCCGAACATAAACATTCCCTTTTCCTCGCCTCTCCGGAAAGAAGCTTTTCCATGATGATTCACTATCCTGCCCACCATCATTGCTCCCACCTCTGCCTGAATAACGTCTCCGAAATTCTCCGTCCTCAGCATGGTGTACTCACGGCAGTTTCGCTTGTATATGTTATAATGCTTCAGGGCAATGGGATTAACTGTGTGAAGCTCTCCGGCAATAAACCTGTTTTCCGTCTTTCTACCGCTGTCTATATAGCAGTAGCGGTGGTAATCATCAACCTCCAGCCGAAAAATCAGGCATAGACCTCCGCTGTATCTTTCAGCAAGCTTTTTGCTGTTCAGCAGGTCAGCAACGCTGTAAAGGGAGTTCTTTATCCTGAAAAGGCTGTCGTTATTCACTCTGTAAACCGTCAGCTTTGAATCACAGGGACTTATCAGGTGTGATTTTTCCATGTCTATCTGCCGTGAATGCGGCTTTATTTTACGTGTGAAAAAGTCATTATAGCTTCTGATTTCCGTCATGATATACTGAGATGTATCAATATTATGGGAACGGATAAAGGGCGAAACAAAGGGCTTTGACAAAGGTGAATCCATAAAAGCTCCCACGATTTCTGATACTGCCGGCGCAGTAAGAATTTTCAGCAGCAGCCTGCCCCATACCGTTCCGTAAAGCTTTTTCAGAACAGTGTTCTGCCTTTCATTTGCAGAGACATTTCTGCCGTCTCTTGTCCGTACCATGTTCATCTCCTTGCATTGGCAAGCATAAGCTTGATGCGGTTTTCCTGATTTACACGGGTTGCTCCGGGATCGTAGTCTATGGCAACGATGTTGGCTTCGGGATAGCCGTTTTTAATTGCTCTTGACATACCCTTTGCAACTATATGATTGGGCAGACAGCCAAAGGGCTGAGTGCAGATTATATTATCCACACCGGACTCGGCAAGAGCCGCCATTTCAGCCGGAATAAGCCAGCCTTCGCCCATAACTACACCCTGATTGATGTACGTGTCTGCAAGACGGCGTATATGTTCAAAATCGTGAGGCGGCTCAAACACGCCGTGCTCCTTAACTGTCTTAACCATTTCCTTCTGCTTTCCATAAAGAAGCTTGTATGCAAAAGCATAGGCGGTGGACATTTTCGTTTTCTTATCGTAGATTTTTGCGTCATTGACTGTACCTGCAACGCAGTACAGCACAAATTCCATAAGTGCCGGCACAACAGGCTCACAGCCCTCTGAAATAAGAAAATCCTCAAGGTGATTGTTTGCAAGGGGAGAATATTTCACGTATATCTCTCCCACTATGCCAACTCTTATCTTCTTTTCCTTTTTAAGCTCCACAGCGGCAAAATCGTCGAGAATACCCTTGTACAGCTGTTTTGTTTTAAGGTATTCCCTGCTGCCGCTTCTGAATATCTCACCCAGCTTTTTCTGCCAGCTTTCAAGAACCTCAGCGGCTGAACCCTTTCTGACCTCGTATGCACGGCACTTGTTATAGCACATCATCATAAGGTCGCCGTAAAGGACTGCATAGAGCATTTTCAGGAACATAAGCGGAGTTATCCTGAATGCACTGTCCTTTTCAAGTCCGCTGAAATTAAGGGAAACTACGGGCACCTGCGGAAAATTACGGTTCACGCTCTTTCTCAGCAGGTGGATATAGTTTGAAGCACGGCAGCCGCCGCCTGTCTGTGTGATAAGCAGAGCTGTTTTATCCGGATCGTATTTTCCGCTTTTGAGAGCGTCCATGAACTGTCCTATTACAAGAAGCGCCGGATAGCAGGCATCGTTATGTACATTTTTCAGTCCCTCGTCCACAACAGCTCTTGAATCATTCTGCAAAAGCTCCATTTTATAGCCGCTTTCTGCAAAAATGCTTATAAGAAGCTTAAAGTGTACGGGAAGCATATCCGGAACAAGTATGGTATGGGTTTTCTTCATATCCTCAGTAAATTTTGCATATTCCTGCATTGTCCTGCCTCCTTATAAGAGCCTGTCGGAGATACTGCCCTTGTTATCTATAGCGGCAGCAAGGCTTCTCAGACGTATCTTTGCTGCGCCGAGGTTGTTGATTTCGTCTATTTTCAGCTGTGTATAAAGCTTTCCTTTAGATTCAAGAAGCTCCCTCACCTCGTCAGTTGTAACAGCGTCGATTCCGCAGCCAAAGGATACCAGCTGGATAAGCTGCATATCAGGCTGAGTTGTAACATACTCCGCCGCACGGTAAAGCCGTGCATGATATGTCCACTGATTGAGAACGCCAAGCTTCGGAGTATGTGCAAGGTGAGCCACGCTGTCCTCTGTAACAACAGCCATTCCAAGACTTGTTATAAGCT
>JAEDLA010000261.1 GCA_016295545.1 Oscillospiraceae bacterium
ACTGTGCCCCGGTCGCTCACCGGTCAGCGGGCGAGATTATTTTTTATGGCATAAACGGCAAGCTGGGTGCGGTCTTTCAGTTTCAGCTTTTCCAGCATTTTTGAAATATTATTGCGCACTGTACCCTCTGCAAGAAAAAGCTGTGCAGATATTTCACGGTTATCAAATCCCTCTGCAATAAGGCGGATTATATCAAGCTCCCTGTCAGTGAGAGGGATATCCTGCTTTTTTACAGCTGAATTGACAAAGCGTTTGTGAATAGCTCCGGCGGCACTGCTTCCGAAAACACTCATGCCGGCAGCCGCCATTTTTACGGAGCTTATAACTGTTTCGTTATCCATTTCTTTCAGGAGATAGCCGTCCGCACCACCTGACATAGCCTTTAGAATATTTTCCTCATCGTCAAAGGTTGTGAGGATAAGCACACGTATTTCAGGATAGCTCTCCTTGATTTTTCTTGTGCCGTATTCGCCGTCAGTTCCGGGCATTCTCATATCCATTAAAACTACATCGGGACGAAGCTCACCGGCAAGTCTGAAAGCCTCGTCACCGTCAGAGGCAAGTCCGACCACTTCAATTCCGCTGTCCTGCTGGAGAATTGCGCTTAAACCCTGTCTGAGGATAGGTATATCATCTGCAATAAGAACTTTAATCATGGCTGATTCCTTTCATATTTACTGGCGGTAGAAAAATATAGCTAACTGTGTCCGGTCACGCAATTCAAGCTTTTCCAGAATAAGGCTGAGATAATTGCGGACAGTTCCCTCACTGAGAAAAAGCTCGGAAGCAATTTCCTTGTTGCTGAGTCCCTGTGCCACAAGGCGGATAATATCCATTTCCTTTTCGCTGATGTTGTACTTATCCCTGTCGAAGCCTTTTTTCTGCGTCTGAATAAGCTCAGGAATACGGCATACAATACCGTCACCGAAAACGCTCTGCCCGTTCATAACTGCATGAAGTGCCGGAGCGATGCCCTCAAAATCCTGTTTGAGGATATAGCCCTTTGCGCCGATATTCAGGGCACGGACGATATATTCATCATCTGAAAAGGTTGTAAGGTAAAGTATCTTTGCACTGCTGTCCTCACGGAGTATTATCTCACCGGCTTCAAGACCGGTCATGCCCTCCATTCTTATATCCATAAGGAGCACATCAGGCTTATGACTGCGGTATAGCTCAACAGCCTCAGAGCCGCTGCTTCCAAGAGCAGAAACGGTAATATCTCCGGCAGCTTCGAGAATGGTTTTCAGCGACATGGCAACGATTTTATCATCATCAACTACAACGATATTCATTTAATTTCCCTCCTGTTTTTTCACTGTAATAAAGATGCGGAAGCCCTCTTTTCCGGAGGTGATACGGATAATTCCTCCAAGCTCAGCAATTCTGTCTCTCATATTTGTAAGACCTATTCCGCCGGAGCTGTGCTTTTCGGAGCAGCTGCCGTTGTCCTCAATCATCAGCTGATAGAATGCAGGGTGCTCTCTGAGGATAATTTTTGCACTGTTTCCGGAGCTGTGCTTAATAATATTGTTAACACCCTCTTTGACTATACCGGCAAAGGTAAGCTTAATGTTTACAGGCATATTTCTTGTGAAGGAGAAGTCTCTGTGTACGGAAAATCCCTTGTTTTCCAGAGGCTTTACTGATTCTTCAAGAACGGCTTTCAGGTCGATTGACTCGTCATGGAGATCGTGAACGCTTTCCCTGATAGAGTTCATAGCGTTATTCAGTGTATCGTTAAGGCTTGCAAGTCCCTCATCCCTGACATTCTCGTCCTTTATAAGCCTGAGCGCACCAAGCTGAATTATTGAGCGTGAAAGAAGATGTCCCACATTGTCGTGAATTTCCCTTGCAATGCGGTTACGTTCCTTCAGCGTGGCAAGATGAACCTCATTGAACTGGTTATTGCGAAGCTGGCGGTTTTTTTCACTGAGCAGCATATTCATTTCAGCTGAATTATCACGGGTACGGATAAATTCACGTTCAAGGCGGTCAAGACTGGCTGTACGCTGCTGAAGAACGGATGAAATCAGCATAATTGCAGCAATCAGCATTACAGGCAGCTTCTGAGAGCTGAATGCTGAAGAAGCGATAGCAAAAATTGAAGCTGCTGCCGGAATATACCCTTTATCCCGAATTGTATCGTACAGTACAAGGGGCAGGAAGTAAAGAAATTCCACCCTGATAAAGCAAAGGCAGGCAAAGGCTGTCTGAATGGTCATTGAGACTGTTCTGCTGCCGCAAAGCTGGCAGACTGAGGAGACTGCTGCTGCGGAAAGAAAGGCGATAACTGTAAAAGCCATGTTCTCTTTGCTGCCGATAAGGGTACAGCATAGCAGGAGTATCATTAATTTATCTGTAAGTGTTTTCATTTTACCTCCGGAAGTTTGCCGGCTGTCACAGCAGAGGTGAAAGTCGTTTTTCAATAGTATTATATCATACTTTGCAGGTAAATGCAAATATTTAAGCGGCAATAAAATATCTATAAAGCGGCGAAGCCGCACGGGGGATTCCAAAGGGTTTATTAACCCTTTGGCA
>JAEDLA010000262.1 GCA_016295545.1 Oscillospiraceae bacterium
CCTTCGGGAGACGACTTGTTTATTATATCACTTTTTCTTGGTGGTGTCAAGAGGTTGCGTAATACAAATCAAGGTGCTTTTTCATCAGATTTTTGTACATCTTCAACTATAAGCTCGTATTTGCACCTATTTCAGCCATATTGAAAGGCAATTTTCCTTTGCATCATCAGTCACATTAATAGTAAAGCTTCTTGATTCCTGCAAATTCTCCGACATTATTTCAAAAATCTTTTCTCCGTCTATATATGTATTTTTAAAATCCTGATACAAGCTATTATTCGCAAATTTCAGCTCAATCGGGTTGGAATCTGCCGCCAGTTCCTTGCGGACAATACGTTCTGCCTCTGCCGAATCACGAATAAAAAGGTCTTTTTTCATATAATAATTATTTTTCGTCTCAGAGCATTCATAGGGCAGCAAATCGTCCTCATCAGCTGTGTGAGTCAGCAGGAAATCGCTGTCACTGCACAGAAAAAAAGTATGGCGCACGACCTTTTCACTGTCCATATCGTCCCATGTAACATCTGTATTATACCAGTCTCCGTCTATTTTCACCTGATTCCACGCATGATTTCCGTTACTGTCGTCCACTCCAGTAACAAGAACACTGGGCAGACCGAGTTCCTTTGCAAGCAGGTCAAAAGCTTTGGCATATCCCTCACAGAGTGCTTCTCCCTCCACCAGACAGCCGTATGATGTTGAGCTGAAACGCCGCTCCTCCAGATTATAATTACAATTTTTTATAATATAATCGTGTATGTACAGTGCTTTCGCAAAATCGTCTCCGGCAGGAGCACCGGCAATTATTCCCCTGACTTTTTCGTCAAGCTCCTTTTTCATCTCGCCGTAGAGCTCCGGCGAATCCTCACGATAAGCGATTTTAGCCTTTTTCAGCTCCTCCGCTATGTAGTAAGTTGAATCCAGATAAAAAAGTTCACTTTCCTGCTTTTCTATCAGTTTATAGAGCATGGCATATTCGGGACCTTTTAATCTGTGAGGAAGCTCAATCTCCTCCTGAAACCCGCATATTCCCCTGTAAACAGCGGTATAATCAGCTTTCTGTTTATCTGTAAGCTCATTATAAAGCGGTCTCTGGGCAGCCTCGTCTGCCGTAAGGAATTGAAGTTCGTCCAGTGGTTTTTCCGCTTCACCAAGCCTTTTGCAAGCAAAAGCAGCCACTACAGCAGCACATACAGCAGCCGTTAGCAGTAACTTTACCTTTTTACCCATAAATCCACCCCGATTCAGTCAGAAATCATAACATTATTATTTTTAATCCTGAATCCCGGAAGATTTTCCACAAAACGGCTGAATTTTGAATATCCGAAGCTTTTCACGTTGAAATCAGGAATTTTTGTACACAGCTGTTTTTTCAGTTCGCCCAGATTATAACCCTTATTGCCATTTGTTTTAACGATTGTCGCAAGAATACTCTCAATTTTTTGCAGCTCTGTCATATCAGACTTCTGTGAAACAAGAATACTGCTGCCGGACTGGCGAAGCTTCAGGGAGTCAAAATCCTTGAGAAACTGTGAAAATTTTGAATAGCCATAATTTCTGACATCAAAGTCAGGAAAACGGTTCAGCAGACGGCTGCCAAGCTCTCCGATGTTAATTTCCTCCTGAACATTGGCATTTTCGGCTATAATACGTATAATCGACTTCTCCAGTGTTTTCAGCTCGACTATTTCTCTTTCGCCGGTGTCCTGAAGCTCCTCGTCCGCAAGGATCTCCAGATATTTAAAAGCGTTGCAGGCTGTGCTGAACGGCTTCGGAGTTTTCTGCTCGCCCATGCCAATAACGTGCATTCCCGATTCTCTCAGGCGAATAGCCAGTCTTGTGAAGTCGCTGTCACTGGATACTATGCAGAATCCGTCCACATTATGCGAATAGAGGATATCCATTGCATCTATAATCATTGCAGAGTCAGTTGCATTTTTTCCTGTAGTATAGCTGTACTGCTGAATCGGGGTGATAGCGTTCTCCAGCGCCATGCTTTTCCAGCTGAGAGTATTCGGTCTTGTCCAGTCGCTGTAAACTCTTTTATAGGTGACAATGCCGTAATTTGAAACCTCGTCCAGTATATATTTAGTGTATTTAGCCGCAACGTTATCAGCGTCGATAAGCACGGCATATCTCATATCTCTGTCCATAGCTATGCCTTTCCGAACACGCAAATCTTTTTTTACTTTTACGGGTATTATTTAAGGGGACTTCGTCCCCTTAACCCCTGCCAAAGGGACATTGTCCCCTTGGAATCCCGAGCCTCATCTGTATATCCCCCAATAATGGGAGATATACAGATGAGGAGAGATTCAAGGAAACAATATTCTTTAGGCAAGAAATAAGAAAACAGTTCCACTCAACAGTGCACAAAAGTAAAAATAATTTCCATGCTTTTCCGAATATATATAAGAAAAAATCCCGAAACTATTGCTTCGGGATTGTGTAATGTCAAGGATTTTTCCCCAACACTATGGAGCGGATTACGAGGCTCGAACTCGCTACCTCCACCTTGGCAAGGTGGCG
>JAEDLA010000263.1 GCA_016295545.1 Oscillospiraceae bacterium
CATTGTTTAAAAGAATTACAAGCGGTGTGGTATCTGCCGCACTTTTATTGACCTCAGCAGCTGCTCTGCCGTTTACATCAACAGCTGCCGAATCCACTCAGAATTACGCTGAAGCACTTCAGAAATCCCTGTATTTCTACGAATGTCAGCAGGCAGGACCTCTGCCGGACTGGAATCGTGTTGAGTGGCGTGCTGATTCCACTATGATTGACGAAATCCCCGGCGGCTGGTATGATGCCGGCGACCATGTCAAATTCAATCTGCCTATGGCATACTCCGCTTCAATGCTTGCATGGGGACTTTATCAGTACCCAGACGGCGTTGAAAAAATCGGTGAAACCGAAAATTACGTCAACAACCTCAAGTTTGTTCTTGACTATTTAGCCGCCTGTGACAAGGGTGATTCCGTTGTTTATCAGGTGGGCAACGGTCAGAAGGACCATACATGGTGGGGACCTGTTGAGCTTTACCAGTACGGCATGGAGGACAGCGGCGGCTCCTATGAAGCAACCCGTGAAACTCTTGAAAGCTCCGAAGGCTGTTCAGCTGTTTTCGGCGGTATGGCTGCTGCCCTTGCTGCCGGAAGCTGTGCCCTGAAAGGAAAAGTTGACCAGTCTGTACTGGACAGCTATCTTGAACACGCTGAAAATATTTTCAGTCTTGCTGCAGCTTCCGAAAGTGACTCTGTTTACAACGACAGTGATGCCAGCGGCTTCTATCGCTCCAGTCATTTCTACGATGAGCTGTTCTACGCTTCAAACTGGCTTTATATAGCTACAGGAGACAAAGCCTACCTCGACAAGGCAACTTCCTACATCTCCAGTCTCCCCAGTGAGCTTGGCTCAGATGAGCTGAAATATACATGGTGTCACTGCTGGGACGATGTTATGCAGGGCGGTATGCTCCTCTACGCAATCAATACTCAGGACGAATTCTACATCAGCCGTGTGAAAAAGCACGTTGACTACTGGACTAATACCATAAAAAAAGTCGATGACATTCTCGGCTACTGCGATTCATGGGGCTGTCTGAGGTATGCACAGACTGCCGGTTTCATTGCTGCTGTCGCAAGTGACACTGTCCTTGCTGACGAAGATACCTCTGCCTATGTTAAATTCTACGAGAATCAGATAAACTACGCTCTCGGAGACAATCCCGATAAACAGAGCTATGTTGTGGGCTACGGCAATAATTCTCCGATAAATGCTCACCACAGAACGGCTCACTGCTCATGGAAAAATGCACTTGAAACTCCTGTTCAGAACAGACACATACTCTATGGCGCACTTGTTGGCGGACCTGACCAGAGCGGAAATTACGTTGACGATCGTGGAAACTATATCAACAACGAGGTTGCCGATGACTACAACGCTGGTTTTACTGCACTTCTCTGCAAAATGACTGACAAGTACGGCGGAAAAACTGACGCTTCATTCCCTGAAAAAGAGCAGCATGATATGCCGGAATTCTATGTTGAAGCAAAGCTGAAATCCTCCGCATCAGGAGCTGACCTCAGCCTGAAAATAACAAACCACTCCGCATGGCCGGCAAGAGTTCAGGACAATCTCTCCTACCGCTATTTCATGGATCTGTCTGAGGTTATTGACGCTGGCTATTCTGCTTCGGACGTTGTAATAAGATGTGACCGTGACCAGGCAGCAATGTACTCCGGAATGGGTGTTGCTCCTGCGGAAATTTCACCTGTTACCCACTACAAGGACAATATTTATTATATTGAAGTCAGCTATCCTGACGGCAGAGCTGCTCTGCCGATATCTGAGGGCAGACATCAGTGCGAGGTTATGCTTGCAATAGTATTCCCTAATTACCAGACCGGCTGGGACGCTTCAAACGACTTTTCCAACACTGAGCTTATAAACGCTCCTGAAATTGAACCTACTACAGACGAAACAGGCGCTTCTGTTTCATCAGGCATAAGAACGGAGTATATCCCTGTTTACATTAACGGTGTGCTTTACTACGGAAAGGAGCCTGACGGAACTTCCGCAGACGGCGGCATGACAGCAGGTTCAACAACTCCCACAAAGCCCTCAGAAGAAGTTACTGAGAATACTACAGCTGCTCCGACAAGCTCCGACGATGCTCTCTATGGTGACGCTGATCTTGACGGCAAGGTTGGAATCTCTGATGTTGTAAAGGTGCTTATGTACGTTTCCAACAAGGAAAGCAACCCGATTGATGCTGAGGGACTGAACAATTCCGATGTTTATAACAGGGGTGACGGCGTATTCGTTTCCGATGCACTTTCCATTCAGAAAAAAATAGCTCAGATAATTGATACACTGCCTGAGTCGTGATATATTATTACTTTGACAATTAAAAATCGATAATTACTTTGTCGGGCAAGCCGAGGGAAGTAATGCTGGAGTGTCCGTAAATCTTCGCTTCGCTTGATTTACTACTTTGTTAGGGGGACGCTGTCCCCCTCTTACACCCCCTGCCAAAGGGTTAATAAACCCTTTGGAATCCCACCC
>JAEDLA010000264.1 GCA_016295545.1 Oscillospiraceae bacterium
ATATTTATACATAATACATTATAACACACTTTTTACGGCTTGTTAAGACCTTTAAAAAAAATCGTCAATTTGTATAATACGGTGCTGAATGCTCATAATAAAAACAGTAAAAATACTGCCGGAGGAATGTGCAATGATAGACAGGAAAATATTTTTTACTCTTGTAAGCTCAGTCACAGTATCGGGATTTCTTGTGATATGTACGCTGGGACAGTCACTGCGCCAGCAGAAAATCGAGGCAAAAAGCGCAAACTCCGTACAGGAGCTTGAACGGACAGAATGCATAGTACGGGAATATGACGGGAAATTAGGTGTGTTTCGGGGAGATTCGCCTGTTCCCTACAGGATAATCGACTGCAATGTATCGCTGCTTTCTGATTATGACAGGGAGCAGCTTTCGGAGGGAATTGTAATCGGCTCAGAGACTGAGCTGAACGCCTTTATCGAGGATATGGAGTAGACCTGTTCCAGAATCTTTAATGTTTCTTTTTCTTTTTTCGCACTGAGAAGCCGAAATCCCCTAATTTTCTGCCAAGTGCGAAATATTCTCCGTGTGCATAGGCTGCAAGTCCGCATTGCTGAAGATTAAGCTTACCCTTGCTGTCAATGTATCTGTCGTCCACGTCTACGCCGACTATTTCCGCAAGAAACATGGTGTGAGAGCCAAGAAGCTTCGTTTCCGCAACTCTGCATTCCAGAGCTGCCGGACATTCCTCAATAAGCGGCACAGAAACTTTCTGTGCCGGAACAATATGGAATCCGCAGTCGGCAAGCTTGTCAGTATCACGTCCGCTTTTTACTCCGCAGTAATCCGTCTGACGGCACATTGCAGAGGTGGTCAGGTTAATTACAAATTCGCCGGAGTTCATAATAATATCGTGAGAGTAACGCTCCGGACGAACGGATATATAGGTCATAGGCGGACGTGTGCAGACAATGCCTGTCCAGCCTATTGTAAGTACATTCGGGTGTTCCATAGTTCCGCAGGTCACAAGTGCTGCCGGAACAGGGGCAAGAAGTGCGCTGCCCTTCCAGTGAGTTTTTGACATTTTATTCTCCTTTGCATTGGTATATTGTATAGACCTTTCTTTCATCGGAGGTGACTGAACGGGCATAGTAAAATCCGTTCAGCTTTGAAAAATCTTCGATTGCGCTGTCAGTGCTGATAAATGTGCTGCTGTCAGCGCTGAAAAAGGAGAATTCGCCGTCCTTTCGCAGGAAAAAGCAGTCGCCGTCCAGATAAGATATACTGTCATACTGGCAGGGGAGAACTGTATTTCCGTTTTCGTCAGCAATTCCCTTTTTGCCGCCGTTTCCGGAGCTTTTTATGGTGTATTTCTGATGAGGACGGTCTTTTTCCGCCGATGATTCCGGCAGATTTTCCTTTGCTTCGGTGCAGATTTCCTTGCCCTCCGGTGTGATGAAAAGAACGCTGTCCTCGTGATAATTGTAGCAGGCAAGGTATTCCTCCGCACCACGAGGTTTAAAGCCGTTGTAATTATATTTAATGCACTCAAAATAATCCTCTGTAAGAACTTTTCCGTCAGATGAAACAGCAATTCTGTCCCGCGGAGAATTATACGGTCTTGGGATTATTTCATAGTTCCTCAGAATTATTGTATCATAGGCTGATTCATAGGGCATATATTCTGTTGCAAATTTTTTGTCAATTACAGTTTTATCCGGCAGTTCAAGAAACTCCGGCAGTCCGGATTCCGTAAACCGGTTGAGGACCTTTTCACTTTGTTCGATTTTCTCGTTCATATCCCTGCTGCATGAATTGAGCAGATATGCCGAACCGCCCATAATTGCACCGATTAAAATTACCTGTAAAAAGCTGAATACAATACAGCCGCCGCCTATAATTGCAGCAATAACAGCAGTTTTTTTCTTCATTGAATCATCTCCATAATTCAGGCGATGTTGTTATAATTACATTATACCAGAACTTCCCTGATAATTCAATGTAAATTCAGTTTCAAAACGGTTACAGGAAATATCACACACTGAAAAGCACAGCGAAAAAACAGGACAGACTGTGCTTTTTCAGTTTCCGGAGATGTCTGTTCAGAAAAGTGCATTATGTATGACGGAATACGACAAATTTCACTTATCTGCAATGATATAATAATCCTACATATTGAAAAGGAGGAATAAATTTGAAAGTCGATATAAAAACAGGTGACGGAACAGCTGTTGCCGTTCTTGCAGGTGAAATTGACCACCACAATGCAAAGGATATACGCAGTCAGCTTGACCGGTACATAATTTCCGTTCAGCCGTCAGAGCTTGTTATAGATTTCAGGAATGTTTCATTTATGGACAGTTCCGGAATCGGACTTATTATGGGCAGATACAAGCTTATGAGAGAGTGCGGCGGCACTCTTGTGGTATGCAATCCCCAGCCATATATAAAGAGGGTTTTCAAGCTTTCGGGAATTGAGCGGCTTGTGCGGATAGCCGGAGACAAATAACAGGAGGAAGTTA
>JAEDLA010000021.1 GCA_016295545.1 Oscillospiraceae bacterium
GACAAATTTTTCAGCAGGTTGATGTGGAATTAGTATTATCTGGCAAAATTAAAGATTTTCAGCTCTGTTTCCTCCACAGCTTTTTGAATAAGAGGCTCGAAATCGAAGCTGTTCTGAGCCTTTTCAACGTCAGCAAGAACAGGTCTTACCTTCGGGTGTCTGGGAGTGAACACAGTACAGCAGTCCTCGTAAGGCAGAGTGGAGATGTCAAAGGTATCAATTTTTCTTGCAGTCTCAATTATCTCGGTTTTGTCCATTCCCACAAGAGGACGGAAAACCGGCATTCTGCATACAGCGTCCGTACAGGCAATAGCCGCCATAGTCTGGCTTGCCACCTGACCTACGCTTTCGCCGGTAATAAGTGCAAGGCAGCCGTCCTTTTCAGCTATTCTCTGAGCAATTTCCATCATAATACGTCTCATTATAATAGTAAAGAATTCTTCGGGGCAGTTATCCTTGATAGTTTCCTGAATTTCTGTAAAGGGAACACAGAAAAAAGCGATTCCGCCGCAGTAGTCAGTCAGCTTTTCGCAAAGCTGTTCCACCTTGAGCTGCGCTCTGTCGGATGTATAGGGCGGACTTACATAGTGTATTGCCGCAATATGAACTCCCCTTTTTGCCATCATCCAGCCGGCCACAGGACTGTCGATACCTCCTGAAAGAAGAAGCATTGCCTTGCCGCTGCTGCCAACGGGAAGTCCTCCTGCACCCTTGATGTTTTCAGCGTGAACATAGGCATTTGTGTCACGTATCTCAACAGTTACAGTAACTTCGGGATTTTTCACATCAACAGTAAGATTCGGGAACCTTTCCAGCAGCGCACCGCCCAGCTCCATGCATATTTCCGGAGATTTCATGGGAAAAGCCTTGTCCGCACGCTTGGCAGTAACCTTGAATGTACGTGCACATGAAAGGATATCGCTGAGATACTCAAAGCTTTTCTCCTTTATATCATCGAAGCTCTTTTCACACACGCAGGCACGGCACAGCGCAGCAATTCCGAAAATTTTTCCGATTCGTGTCATTGTCTCGTCAAGGTCTATGCTGTCATCATCAGGCGTTATATATAATGTAGACTGGGCAGATGTGCAGATAAATCTGCCGAGGCTCTTGATTCTTCTTTTGATATTTTTTGTCAGAATATCCTCAAATGTTTTTTTGTTAAGTCCTTTCAGCGCCATTTCGCCGTATTTTACAAGAATTATTTCTTTCATTATTTTTCCTTTCAGTTCAGTGTTTTATTTTTTCGATTCCCTCTGCAAGAGCTTCTGCAAAAGCGTCAAGCTCCTCCTCAGTTGTTTCAGCGGACATACTTATTCTAAGCGCACTGTCAGCTTCGGCAGGCTTAACTCCGAACTCGCCGAGCACACCGCTCTGTGCTCCCTTTGAACAGGCTGAACCGCTTGATACATATATCTGCCGCTGCTCCAGATAATGGAGCATTATCTCAGAACGCCGTCCTGCCGCTGAAATATTCACAATATACGGTGAACCGTCAGCAGAAGAATTTACCGTTATCCCCTCTGTTCTGCCAAGCCTGTCCAGCAGCTTCTGCCGAAGCTCCGAAAGCCTGTCATACCGCTGGGAAACAGTTGGCGAAAGCTTGTCCACCGCAGCTCCGAATGCGGCTATAAGGGGAACGCTTTCTGTGCCTGAACGGATTCCTTTTTCCTGTTTTCCCCCTGTAACAATCGGAACAAGACGCACTCCCTTTTTAATGAAAAGCGCTCCGATACCCTTCACTGCGTGTATTTTGTGTCCGCTGAGAGATATAAGGTCAGCATTCAGTGCAGAAGCCTTTACCGGCAGCTTCATGAAGCCCTGCACACAGTCGCAGTGAGTTATGATTTCCGGAAATTTCCTTTTTACAGTAGAAAATGTCTCCTTTACAGGCATGATATATCCTGTTTCGTTATTCACAAGCATCATGCTTATAAGGCAGACCGATTCGTCCGCAGCTGCTAAAAAGTCCGCAGCGTAAAATTTCCCGTCCTCACGGGGGTGGATACGAACCACCTCAAAGCCGTTTTTTTCAAGCTCCTTTGCTGTTTCACTTACTGAAGCGTGCTCCACAGAGGAGATGATTATTTTTTTCCTGCGTTTTCCATAAGCTCCGGCAGCTCCTCTCAGAGCAAGATTGTTGCTTTCCGTAGCTCCTGAGGTGAAATATATACAGCCGGCTTCGCAGCCCAGTGCTGAGGCTATGCTTTTCCGTGCCGAATCCACAGCAAGCTGTGCGTCAAGTCCCATTCTGTGCAGCGAGGACGGATTTCCATAATTTACAGTCATAGCCTCCGCCGCAGCGTCAACAGCTTCACGGCAGGGCTTTGTAGTTGCAGCATTATCCAGATATACAGCCATTTTACCATACCTTTCCGACGTAATAAACTTCCGTCTGATTCTATAATGTCACTTTATTCAATAATAATTATATCACATTTTTCTGAACATTTCCACAGTTTTCAGAATTAATTTCATATTAATCCATTTTTTTGGAAAAAAGGCTTTTAATTTTTATGCAGATGTGTTATAATATAATAAGTATGTACAGATAATACATCAATTGTCTGGCTCATCAAGGAAATCAGCTGTTTCAGGAGGTCGCAATGTCTAAAGGCAATCTGCCGGTTCATGACAGGTCAGGAGAAAAATACCTCTCCGCCTTTCTTATCGGTTTTTTATGCATATTTATCTCGCTGCTGCCGGTGATTATAGCCGACGGAGGCTATTTTATCTACTACGGCGACTACAACGCTCAGCAGATACCTTTCTATATACTTGCCAACAACGCTGTCCGCAGCGGTCAGCTGGGCTGGAACTGGTTTACCGATCTCGGCTCGGACTTTCTTACGTCCTATTCCTTTTACCTTGCCGGAAGTCCTTTTTTCTGGCTCTCCACAATACTGCCGAAATTTGCTGTAACCGCCTCAATGCCCTTTCTTCTTGCACTGAAGCACGGCTTCGCCTCCCTTACTGCCTACGCATTTATCAGAAGATTTGTCCGCAGCAAGAACGCTGCCCTCGCCGGAGGACTTCTCTACGCCTTTTCCGGCTTTCAGGTATACAACATCTTCTTTAACCATTTTCAGGACGTGACAGCCTTTTTCCCCCTTATGCTCATAGCTATGGAGGAAAACATAAACAACGGCAGAAAAGGTGTTTTTGCCCTGACCGTTGCGCTTATGTCGGTTATAAACTACTTTTTCTTCACAGGACAGGCTGTTTTTCTTGTGCTTTACTATATCCTGCGCATGAACTGTCCCGATTTCAGGACATCATGGAAAAAATTCGGCGGACTTGCTCTTGAAGCCATTCTTGGTACAATGATAGGAGCATTCATGCTGCTGCCCTCTGCCCTTGCCATTATAGGGAACTACCGTGTCAATGAACACCTTTTCGGTCAGGACATGATACTCTACAGTGACAAAACAAGGATCGCACGTATTATCCAGTCCTTCTTCATGCCTGTCGATGTTCCTGCACGTCCCAACCTTTTCAGCTCCGCAAACGCAAAATGGTCGTCTATCGGAGGATACCTGCCGCTGTTCTCAATGATTGGTGTTATCACCTTTATGCGTGAACGCAAAAAGCACTGGGCTTCACGGCTTATTGCCGTATGCACTGTATGCGCATTCATTCCTGTGCTCAACAGTGCTTTCTATGCGCTGAACAGCTCCTACTACGCACGGTGGTACTATATGCCCATTCTTATTTTAGCCCTGATGACTGCCCATACTCTGGACAATGCCGATTCAGACGCTGTTCCGGGGATTAAGGTCTGTGCAGGAATGCTTGCGGCATTTGCAGTTATTTCCGTTCTCCCCTCAAAGGACGAAAACGGAAATGTTGTATTCTTTAAACTGCCGTCAGATATAGGCTATTTCGGACTTACTCTTGCTGTTGCCGCAGTTTCGCTTATTGCCGCTGCTTATATTTTCAGGCGCAAGAGAAAAGGACTGCCCTTTATGCGGCTGTCTGCTGCACTGACTGCCGCCGCTTCTGTCGTCTGCCTGCTTACAGCAGTTATTTACGGAGCAAATTCTCCTGCTTACGCAAAAAAATATATTGCCGCTTCATTTAAAGGTACTGACGGCATTTATGAGAATGTCAGCGAGGACAATTTCTTCCGCACAGACATTTCAAAGGACTGCGACAATTATCCTATGTCATGGGGACTTCCCTCCATGAGAGCATTTCAGAGCGTTGTAAGCAGTTCTATTATGGAATTTTATGATAATGTGGGAGTAAAGCGTGATGTTGCTTCAAGAGCTGAGCTTTCCCATTATACTCTGCGTGGACTTTTCTCCGTGAAATACTATTATGACGAGAAAAAGGACAGTGACGAGGATAAAGCTAATATTTCAGCTGAGCTGCCGGGCTTTGAAAAAGTCTCGGAAAACGATTATTTTGAAATATACGAAAATACCCTTTATATACCTATGGGATTCGGCTACAGCAAATATATATCCGACGAAAACGCCGGAGCTATGTCAGAATCAGACAGAGAAAGACTTCTTATGGACGCTGTTGTGCTGAATGATGAGCAAATTGAAAAGTACAGCGATATTCTCACAGAGGAGACTTACGGCAGAAGCCTTTCAAAAGCTGACTATATGAGACTGTGCGGAGAAAAGCAGGAAAACTGCTCCGAAAGCTTCACCTATGATTCAGGAGGATTCACTTCGGAAATAACTCTTTCACAGCCTCAGCTTGTCTTTTTCAGTGTTCCCTACAGCGACGGCTGGACCTGTGAGGTCAACGGCAAAAAAGCTGATGTGGAAAAGGTTTCATACGGCTTTATGGCTGTTAAGGCTGACGAGGGAAAGAATGTCATCACATTCAGCTACAGAACTCCCGGTCTTGCCGCCGGTACAGCAATTTCCGTCACCGGAGCGATTCTGCTTGCCGCCTATGTTCTTTTCTGCCGATACTCAGGGAAAAAGAACGGGAAAAACAATTCACATCACACCCACTACTACGATTACACCTCAGTCAGACGGCTTAAAGCCTGCGGTGACTACTGCAGCCGCATTGCTGACAAATAGATTTTCAGGAGGTCTTTATGCATTTACAGGAAAAAACTTTATCCAGTGAAAAAAAATACGAGGGAGTTATTTTCACCATAACTCAGGATACAGCCGAGCTTGAAAACGGCAAAACTGCTGTTCGTGACGTTTTGTGGCATTCAGGCGGAGTATGCGTGATACCGGTCACGGATAACAATGAGCTTCTCCTTGTAAAGCAGTTCCGCTATCCCTTTCAGACGGTAACTGTTGAAGCTCCGGCAGGCAAGCTGAATCCAGGTGAAAAACCTGCTGAATGCGGCAGACGTGAGCTTCTTGAAGAAACAGGCTGTACCTGCAGGGAATACACATTTCTTGGCGAGATGTACCCTACTCCTGCCTACAATTCCGAGATAACCTACATTTATATGGCAAGGGAGCTTGAATTTCAGAATCAGTCCCTTGACGAGGACGAGTTTCTTGACGTGATAAAAGTGCCTGTAAGCCGTGCTGTGGAGATGGTCATGAGCGGTGAGATAAAGGACGGCAAAACTCAGATCGCCGTGCTCAAAGCGGCAAGGATACTGGGGATATGATTCACATTACGTCAGCACTATGACAAAAAAAGACCTGCTTTCTGCAGGTCGTAAAATATCATATATCAGTTAAGTCTCTTTCTGACAATCACTCAGCGTCCACAGTTTCAGCTGCGGCAGCTTCCTCAGCCTTTTCGGCTTCGATCATTGCAAGCTGCTTTTCATAAGCTTCGAGGATACTCTCCTCAAAAAGCTTTCTTGCAGAGGGTGAGATAGGATGAACGATATCACGGAAAATTCCGTTTTCGTCCTTACGGCTGGGCATTGCAACAAAAAGTCTCTCGTCTCCCTGTACGACCTTGATGTCATGTACGGCGAGCATATCGTCAACTGTTACTGAAACGACAGCTCTGAGCCTGCCCTCTGACATGATTTTTCTGATTTTTACATCTGTGATTTCCATAAAAATGACCTCCTTGATAAGTGACTCACAGTCTGATGCTGCTATGGATATATTTACCATTATCTGCGTAAAATATTCATAGCGAAGCTCTCCGGACATTCCGGCGGAAGCTCTGATTATTATTATACAACAAAAATTTCAAAATAGCAACTACTTTAAGGAAAAGGTGAGAAATTTGAATGAAAACATATTAAAAGACCGAAAGCACATTCATTTTATAGGTATCGGAGGTTCAGGAATGTATCCTCTTGCTCAGATACTTCATGCAAAGGGGTACTTTCTCAGCGGTTCGGACAACAACGAAACGGAAACTCTTGAAGCTGTCAGAAGCATGGGTATAAAGGTCTTTATGGGACAGCGTGCTGAGAATATCGAGGGTGCAGACCTTATCGTTTTCTCCGCCGCAATCATGGCTGATAATCCTGAGCTTGTGGCGGCAAGAGCAAGCGGTGTTCCTGTTCTTGAGCGAAGTGAGCTGCTTGGCATTGTCACCAGCTGGTATAAGGACGCTGTCTGCGTTTCAGGAACTCACGGCAAAACTACAACTACATCAATGATTACTCAGATTTTCTATACAGCCGGTGTTGACCTTTCTGCCTTTATCGGAGGAAAGCTCCCCTGCATTGGCGGCAGCGGACGTTCCGGAAGCAGTGATATCATGGTCTGTGAAGCCTGCGAATTTGTTGATACTTTCCTGAAGCTTTATCCTGATGTGGCTGTTATCCTCAATATTGACGCTGACCACCTTGACTACTTCAAAACCGTTGACAACATTATAAAGTCATTCCATGCATTCAGTGAAAAGGCTTCAAAGGCTCTCATTGTCAACGGCGACGATGAAAACTCCCTTAAAGCTATTGAGGGCATAACCGGCAAGGATATTATCTTCTTTGGTCTTGACAGCAAAAACGACTACTATGCCGACAATATCAGAAGCGTTTCCGGACTTGAAACTCATTTCAGTGCTTATCACAAAGGTGGGCTTATGGGTGAGATCACACTCAATGTTGCCGGCAGACATAATGTCATGAACGCTCTTGCAGCCGTTGCAGCTGCGGATTATTACGGTATCTCCTTTGATATGATTCAAAAGGGACTGAGCGAATTTCACGGTGCAAAAAGACGTTTCGAGAAGCTGGGCTGTGAAAAGGGCATCACTGTTGTGGACGACTATGCTCATCACCCTACTGAGCTTGAAGCTACCCTTAAAGCCGCTATGGAAATGAACTTCAACAAGGTATGGGCAGTATTTCAGCCATTTACATTCTCACGCACAAAAATTCTCCTTGACGACTTCGCCCGTGTTCTTGCTATTCCGGACTGCGCAGTTCTTACCGATATTATGGGCTCCCGTGAAAAAAACACCTACGGAATCTTCACAAGACATCTTGCGGAAAAAATTCCCGGCTGTGTATGGTTCCCTCAGGACGAAACAGCTGAATGGACTGACGAAAGAAAATATTTCAATTTCCAGCAGATCTGCGACTATATCTGCGAAAACGCCTCCGACGGCGACCTTGTTATTACTCTTGGCTGCGGAGACGCCTATAAAATCGCCAAAATGATACTGAAAAAGCTTAAAGGCTGAAAGGACTGAGTTTTATGCTGAAAGAAAAGGAACTGCAGGTTTTCAACTACATCAGAGGAAGGCTCAGCGAGGGTTCATGTCCCTCTGTCCGTGAAGTCATGGATGCAATGGGATTCCGCTCAACCTCCTCCGCCCACCGCTATATTGAGCTTCTTGTGCAGGAGGGACTTCTTGAAAAGACCGGCAATCTCAACCGCTCCCTTAGGCTTCCGAACAGCGGCAGTGTTTCCGTTCCTGTTATGGGCACAGTCACTGCCGGAAATCCCATTGCCGCCTTTGAGGATATTACCGGCTATGTGGGATTTGAAGCTCCCGGTGCCGATCCCAGCGATCTTTTTGCTCTTAAAGTAAGAGGTGAAAGCATGATAAATGCCGGAATCCTCAGCGGAGACATCGTTATCGTGGAACGCCGCTGCTATGCGGATAACGGCGAGATAGTAGTCGCTCTCGTTGACGGCGAGGACGCTACAGTCAAGACCTTTTACAAGGAAAACGGACACTTCCGTTTACAGCCGGAAAACGACACAATGGAACCTATTATCGTTGATGAAGTCGAGATACTCGGCAAGGTCATCGGTCTTAAAAGATACTACTGATAATTTTTTATAAAAGGAAGGAAAAGAAAATGTACAATGAAGTAAAAGTTATTATCTGCGGAAAGGAATACAAGCTTAAAACCGCAGAATCCCCCAACTATGTCTTCTCTCTTGCAAGGGCACTTGAATCAAAAATAAACGCTATGTCAAACAGCGGCACTTCTCCGTATTCAGCTGCTATCATGGTTGCACTCAGCCTCCTTGATGACCTGAACAAGGCTAACGAAAAGCTGGACGGCATTCGTGACCAGTCAAAGGAATATGTTGATGAAGCCGGAAAATCACGGCTTGAACGTGATGCCGCTCTCAAGGAAATTGAAGTTCTCAAGTCAAAAATCGTTCAGCTTGAAACCGTCAGCAAGCTCAAACAACTGAAAGACAGTATCTGATGAGCCGTTCTGTCCCTGAAATTCTTGCTCCAGCCGGAAGCATGGAGTCTCTCATTGCCGCCCTGCGTGCCGGAGCAGATGCTGTGTATATCGGAGGTAAAAAATACTCTGCCCGAAACAGCGCCGCTAATTTTTCCGTCAGTGAAATTGCTGAAGCTGCCGAACACTGTCACCTTTACGGAGCAAAGCTTTATCTTGCAGTGAATACCATTATTTCCGACAGCGAAACAGAGGATTTCTGCCAGTACATAAAGGAAACTGCCGCCGCAGGCGTTGATGCCTTTATCGTTCAGGATATGGGTGCAGCGGAGCTGATACGCCGGTGCGTTCCGGATGCTGTTCTTCATGGCTCAACTCAGATGTCAGTCCATACAGCCTATGGAGCAGAGCTTCTTAAAAAGCTTGGATTTGCCCGTGTTGTTCCGGCAAGAGAGCTTGACAGAAATCAGATAAAAAAAATCGCTGACACCGGCATTGAAACGGAAATTTTCGTTCACGGCGCACTTTGTATGTCCATGTCCGGTCAGTGCTATATGTCGGCAGTTATAGGTTCACGGTCAGCTAATCGGGGCTGCTGCGGACAAGCCTGCCGGCTGCCCTTTTCTGCCTGCGGAAAAAAGAATTTTGCCGGACTTTCCCTGAAAGACCTGTCACTGCTGCCCATAATTTCCGAAGCCGCCGGAACAGGTGCTGATTCCTTTAAAATCGAAGGCAGAATGAAGCGCCCGGAATATGTGGCTGCGGCTGTGTACTCCCTTAAAGAAGCACTCAGCGGCAGAAAGCCTGACATGGCTGTGCTAAGAGGGATTTTCTCCCGTGACGGCTTTACTGACGGCTATTTCACCGGAAATCGGCAAGGAATGTTCGGCGTAAGGAAAAAAGAGGACGTTGTTTCGGCTCAGAGTATTATCCCGAAGCTCCATGAGCTTTACAGATATGAAAGAAAGGTACATAAGCTTGACTTTCACGCTGTTATAAAATCCGGAGAGCCTGTTACAATTACTGCTAACTGCGGTGAGCTTTCTGTTACAGCAGAAGCTGAACCGCCTCAGACGGCTGAAAAACGTCCAACTGACCTGAACATGGTGGAAAAACAGCTGTCAAAGCTTGGTGACACCGTTTATTCTGCCGGAGATATTACCGCAGAAATCGATGACGGACTTATAGTCCCCGCCGGAAAGCTCAACGAGCTGAGAAGAACTCTTACTGCCGCTTTGGACAGACTTATCACGGAAAAGAACACTCCGAAGTACAATATTACGGATTATGTTCCTGTAATTCCGGAAAGCTCAGTTACTGCGGCAAAAGGTAAGCTTCCCCTGCGGACGTTCTGCCGTACTGCTGAGCAGATAAGTGCAGCTATGGAGCTTTCAGAATATATAATCACTCCTCTCAGCCTTGTTTTAAAGGGACTGCCGGAGAATTGCGGTAAAAATAGGATAATCCTGTCTCCGCCCGACTTTATTGCTGACGGCGATATTACCTTTGACCAACTGAAAAAGGCTCGTGAAGCCGGTTTTGAGCATCTGCTCTGCCACACTCCCGACACCATTGCTATGGGACAGCGGCTGGGATTCATTCTTCACGGCGGTTTCCGTCTCAACACCTACAACTCTTTCAGTGCCGAATATCTGAAAAATCTCGGTCTGTCTGACTTTACCGTCTCCTTTGAAGCAAAATTAAGTCAGCTGAACCGCATGGCTGCGGCAATTCCTGTGGGAGCAGCTGTCTACGGACGGCTCCCACTTATGGTAGTGCGGAATTGTCCCATAAAAAATGAAGTCAGCTGCGGAAAATGTACTAAAAGCATCACCGACCGCACAGGCAGGTCCTTTCCTGTGACGTGCTGCGGAGATTATGCGGAAATACTTAATCCGGATATTCTCTTCATGACTGACAGACTTGATAATTTCAGCAATATCAGCTTCGGACTGGTTATGCTCAGCAGCGAAAATTCATCTCAGACCCGTGATGCGCTTACAGGCATAAAGCCTGCCGGCAGTATTACACGGGGACTTTACTACAGAGGTATAGATTAACATGAAACTGATTTTAAAAAAATTACGAAGCACTGCTTCTGTTCCTGTAAGAGCCACTTCCGGCAGTGCCGGTCTTGACCTTTGCGCCTGCCTTGAAAATCCGGTGACAATACAGCCGGGTGAAATATCGGTTATTCCTACAGGACTGGCGGCTGCTCCGGATAACGAAGAAACTGCGCTGTTTATTTATCCCCGTTCCGGACTTTCCACAAAGTTCGGAATTTCCCTTGCTAACTGCGTAGGTGTTGTGGACAGCGACTATCGTGGTGAGATCGGTATCCCCCTTGTCAACAACAGTCCTGCTGCCTTTACGGTTGAGCACGGTATGCGTATTGCTCAGTTGGTAGCTGCTCCGGTAATAATTCCGGAAATCGTTCTTTCTGATAAACTGGACGAAACTGAAAGAGGCAGCGGAGGCTTCGGCTCCACAGGCTGCAATAATAATAATGAGGTGTAAGTAAGTATGAAAAAAGTTCTTCTCATGTCCGTCATGATAATAACCGCTATTGTTGTAGGTGCGCTTCTCGGTGATGCCTGTGCCGGAGTCGGATTCCTTAACTGGCTTTCCTATTCAAAGTGCTTCTCATTCCAGCCCGGCACTATTGATATAAACGTTTTCTCGCTGACATTCGGCATTTCCTTTGAAGCAAACGTTGCTCAGCTTCTCCTTGTTTTTGCAGGAATTTTCGCCTATTATAAAATAGCTCCCAAAATCATTACTAAATAATGCCGTCGGCTTTTTTCCAGATAATCAATTTTTTATGTCCGGCATTATTAAGGGGACTCCGTCCCCTTAAAATCCCCTGCCAAAGGGACATTGTCCCTTTGGAATCCCACGTCTCATCTGCATATACCCCATAAATGGGGTATATGCAGATGAGGAGGAGTTCAGAGAAATATTGTTCATTGGCAAAGATTTAAGAAGAAAACTCCCCTTAATAATGCCGGAACATAAAAATTGATTTTCAAGATAATTGTCTTTTTCTACAAAATTCTACTTTTTATTTCAGCCGGATTCTGTAAAACAGCAGAAATTT
>JAEDLA010000265.1 GCA_016295545.1 Oscillospiraceae bacterium
ATATCATAATATTAATTGTGATTTTAAAAAGGAGCTAATATAATAATGGCAAAAAAGAACGATTACGGCAATGAAAGTATTACAATGCTCAAAGGTGCTGATAAGGTAAGAAAGCGTCCGGCAGTAATTTTTGGCTCAGACGGTCTTGACGGCTGTGAGCATTCGATTTTTGAGGTTATTTCCAACTCAATAGACGAAGCACGTTCTGGTTTCGGAGATAAAATAATTATAACACATTACAGAAATAACGATATCGAAGTTGAGGACTACGGACGAGGCTGTCCTGTTGACTACAACAATAATGAACAGCGCTATAACTGGGAGCTTGTGTACTGTGAGCTGTACGCCGGAGGAAAATACGATGCCGGCGATGAATCCTATGAATATTCTCTTGGACTTAACGGACTGGGACTTTGTGCAACTCAGTTTTCATCGGAGTATATGGATGTAGAGGTCATAAGAGACGGATATAAATATACACTTCACTTTGAAAAGGGTGATAATGTTGGCGGACTGAAAAAGGAGCCTTGCAAGAAGAAACAGACCGGAACAAAAACACGGTGGCGTCCTGATATGGAGGTCTTTACGGAGATAGCAGTTCCTGATGAGTTCTTTTGCGATATACTTAAACGGCAGGCAGTTGTTAATCCGAATCTTCTTTTTATTTTCCGGACGGAAACTGAGTCAGGAGATTTTACGGAAACACAGTTCAGATACGAAAACGGTATAACCGACTATTTAACGGAAATAGTCGGGGATAAGGCACTGACTACAATACAGAGGTGGCAGTCCGACAGAAAGGGAAAGGACAGGGAGGATAAGCCGGAATATAAGGTAAAGCTTGATGTTGCACTGACTTTTTCCAATAAAGTGAAGTGTATAGAGTACTACCACAATTCCAGTTTCCTTGAACATGGCGGTTCTCCTGAGCGTGCTGTTAAGCAGGCGTTTGTATCACAGATAGATGCATATCTAAAGCAGAATAATGGCTATCTGAAAAACGAGTCAAAAATCACATTTAATGATGTTGAGGAATGTCTGGTGCTTGTTTCGTCGTCATTTTCAACTCAGACATCGTACGAAAATCAGACGAAGAAAGCAATTACAAATAAATTCATCTACGAGGCTATGACTGATTTTCTGAAACATCAGCTCGAAGTTTATTTTATAGAAAATCCTGACGAAGCCAACAAAATTGCGGAACAGGTTCTGCTTAACAAGCGAAGCCGTGAAAATGCTGAAAAAACACGTCAGAACATGAAAAAGAAGCTTTCGGGAACTATCGACCTTTCAAATATGGTTCAGAAGTTTGTTGACTGCCGTACAAAGGATACCTCACGCCGTGAAATCTATATCGTGGAGGGTGATTCAGCTCTTGGTTCGGTAAAGCTTGCCCGTGACGCTGAGTTTCAGGCGGTTATCCCGGTTCGTGGAAAGATTCTGAACTGTCTGAAAGCTGATTACACCAAAATTTTCAAAAGCGAGATAATTACTGACCTTATCAAGGTTCTTGGCTGTGGAGTTGAAGTTACAACAAAGGCAAACAAGGAGCTTTCTACATTTAATTTAGACAATTTCCGCTGGAGTAAAATTGTTATCTGTACAGATGCCGATGTTGACGGATTTCAGATTCGTACACTTATCCTTACTATGCTTTACAGGCTTACTCCAACGCTTATCCGTGAGGGATATGTCTATATTGCTGAATCGCCACTGTTTGAGATAAATACAAAGGAAAAGACCTATTTCGCATACACCGAAAAGGAAAAACAGCACATTATCGAGCTTCTTGGCAATAAAAAATACACTCTCCAGCGTTCAAAGGGACTTGGTGAAAACGAACCGGACATGATGTCCCTTACCACAATGAATCCGGAAACACGCCGCCTTATCAAGGTAGACGTGGATGACGTTGAGGAATCAGCACAGGTATTTGAAATGCTTTTAGGTGACGACCTGCAGGGCAGAAAGGACTATATCTCCGAGTACGGCTGTGATTATCTTGAGCTTGCAGATATAAGCTAAGGTGTACGGAAAATGGAATTTATAGCTTTACTGATTTTTATTACCGGACTGACGGCTCCTGTAATACTGACGGTCATTACCTCTGCACAGTAGCCGCAGGCGGACATAAAAAAATTGTTAAACCTCTGAGATACGGAAAAAGACTTGGCAGTACAATTATTGTAAATCGTCAGCTTCTTGCCGCCAATGCCTTTGAAGATCTTATTATGGAGAAGCTTCCCCGTTTTCACAGGGCTGTCAGGAGCTTTTACAACAAATACGGCTATCCTGTATCAAAACTGATTACAACAAGGCTTCGTGCTGATATAGTATATATTCTCATGAAGCCCCTTGAATATATTTTTATTTTTGTACTGTATCTGTGCGACGCAAGACCTGAAAACCGCATTGCTGTACAGTATTCCGACTATAATGAACATAAAAGGAGATTTGAATAAATGG
>JAEDLA010000266.1 GCA_016295545.1 Oscillospiraceae bacterium
ATATAGCAGAAAATGGATTGACTTGATGAATAAAATGTGATATACTTGATATATGTGAACAATAATCTTATTGGTTATAAACCTGATGTAAAGAGGCTAAAATGAAATATGAAAAGAAACAGCGTCCGATAATCGGCGTTATAACAGCTATTGCAAATTCAATTGAACAGAGAAAAATTCTCAGCGGAATTATTGAACAGGCACAGCTTTACAATATGGATACAGCGGTTTTTTCAAATATTTACAACTCAAACCAGCCTGAACATAAAATTGAAGCAGAGAACAAAATCTATGACCTTGCACTGTCTGATGAGCTTGACGCTCTTATTATTATTTCAGAATCCTTTGTAAATACAGAGCTGCGGAAAAATCTGAGGAATATTATAATCAGGCAGCTTCATCTGCCGGTAGTTGTTGCAGGAACGGCTGTCGAGGAGTTTTCTCTGCCCGGAGTAAGATTCATCAATACCAGCGATGTCCGTGATATTGAGGATATTGCCACTCACCTTATTGAGGAGCATAATTTCCGAAGCATTGATATTCTTACCGGATTTCCTGAGCTTGAAGTTTCACATCTGCGAGTTGAGGGATATAGAAACGCCCTTGAAAGCCATGGTATCCCTTTTGATGAGAGCCGTGTTCACTACGGAACCTTCTGGATGGAATCCGGAGAGGAACTGGCTGAAAAATACATTTCCGGAGAATTGCCCTTTCCCGAAGCTGTAATCTGTACAAATGACTACATGGCTTACGGTATGCTTGATAAATTTATGGACAGCGGCATAGCTGTTCCGGAAAAAATATCAGTTACAGGCTATGAGGACGTTCAGCAGCGTATATTTTATTCACCTCTGCTTACCACATATCAGCGAAACAGAGCCGAAACAGGCAGGAGAGCAGTGAAAATCGTATACAACAGGCTCAACGGGAAAAAAGAGGAATTCCTGCCGCCCCCCTCAGGAAAGCTTATCCACGGTGAAAGCTGTCCCTGCCGGTGCAGACCTGAGCAGATAAATGAGGAGCTTAAAGCTGCAAGGTTAAAAAATTATTATGAATCACTTAATCTTTTCAGTCAAATGGAGCCGCAGCTGACAGAATGTCATAATCTGGAGGAATTTATCGGGATTGCCGGTGAATATCAGTTCCTCGTGCGCTATGTACAGAATATTTTCCTCTGTCTTTCCGAAAACTGGTGCGACACTGACAACAAGACTGAAAGCAGCATCATAACCTTTCGCAGTATTATGCCCTGGCTTGACAATACTCCTGTTACAGCAGACAAGTATCAGATTTCCAGAATTTTTTCGCTGAGCAGTGAACCGGCGGTGTATTACTTTAATCCGCTGTTTTACGGAACTGAGATGTTCGGCTATCTTGTGCTGAAATATGATACTCCGGATACCTATGATGATGCATACCGCAACTGGATAAAATCAGTTTCAAACGGTCTTGCCTTTATGCGCATGAAAAATGATATCAAATATCTCATGGAGTGCCGTAATCTTTCGGAGCAGTACGATTCGATCACCGGACTATACAGCAGTAAGTCGTTTGAAAAAGCTGTGAATTATTCTGCTGAGAAAAACCGGCAGATAATACTCATACTGATGAAAACGAATATAACCTCTCCGGAAAATTCACTTGATTCATACAGCTCAGCAGTGTCTATATCCAAAGAAATTGCCGAGGCACTGAAGCTTCTTTATCACGGGGGAAAAAGCTGTCACTGCGGAAAAATCGACAGGAATCTTTATGCATTTTCAGCAGCCGGAGACTTCGCCGATAATTTTGACAGACTTCTCACCGAAAGACTGATTGCACTTATGATACATAAAACCTCGTGCGTAAGGGAATACGGACTAAACTCGTTTCAGTGCGCAGGAATGATGATGTCTGCCGAAGAATTTGAATATGAGACTGCTTCTGAAAAGCTGATGAATGAGATTAGGGCAGCTGCAGCGGAATATGCTGAGAAAAACAAGCAGCAGAACTTTGAAAAATTCAGTAAGTGCAGAGATGAGATTTATCTGAATCCTGCTGGTATAAGTGATCCGGAGATTATTAGCCGTGATTTCTGTTTCAGTACCGGACATTTCCGGCATCTGTACAAAAGCTTTTTCGAAGTAAGCTTTCATCAGGACTGCATACTCAGTAGAATGACTCTTGCAAAATATCTTCTGTGTTCTGTTTCAATGGATATCAGTACGGTTTCGGAAAAATGCGGCTATGAGGATCCGAAATACTTCACACGTTTATTTCATCAGAATATAGGCTATACTCCGGTAAAATACAGGGAACTTTTTTAAAAAAAGGGGGCGGCAGGATTTACTCCTGAACCGCCCTTTTTTATATTTGTTATTTAGCAATTGAATATTTATAATATCTTATTAATGGCGGAGCCAAAGTGGGTTTCCAAAGGGTATAAACCCTTTGGCAGAGTCCAGAGGCAGCG
>JAEDLA010000022.1 GCA_016295545.1 Oscillospiraceae bacterium
GACCTTGAAAGGCGACAGCCTGCCTGCGGTCAGTCGCCTTGATTGACGAAACGCTGTCAGACAACTTTTTCAATAGAACGATATGGAATTAGTATTAAGGCAAACCTCTAAATTTTATCATCGGGAGCAGATATGAAAGACGTTGAAAAGACAAATGTTGAAAGGGAAAACAGCAGCAAGAGAATGAGACGGCGAAAACGTAAAATGAATCTTTACGGACTGATAGTCATTCTCCTTGTGCTGACAGTGGGAATAACGGTCAGCTATACATTTTTGTTTAATATCAGTGAGATACGGGTTTCCGGCGAATCAGACCAGTATACGGCGGAGGAGATAGTATCGGCTTCCGGTATAAACAAGGGAGACAATCTGCTGAGACTGAACACAAGAAAAAGTGAACAGAGGATTCTTGATAATCTGCTTTATATTGAGACAGCGCTGGTTGACAGGGATTTTCCGTCCTCCCTTGAAATCAAGGTGAGCAAGTGCATACCCGGCTTTAACATTGTATATGATACCGGAACACTTCTTGTAAGTCAGCAGGGAAAGATACTGGAGGATAACGGCTTTATTACTCCGGAGCTGCCTGTTTTCTACGGCTTTGAACCGGAGAATACAACTCCCGGAAAGCCGGTTGTCTCAGCAGACGAGCAGAAAAATGAAGCATTTGCGGAAATTATCAGCAGGATAAGGGATTCCGGAGAAAATCTCATAGCAAGCGTTGATATGACCGATAAATATTCAATTATCGTGAATTATTCCAACGGGATAATTTTCAAAATGGGCAACTGGACTGATGTTGAATATAAGCTGAATATGGCTCAGGAGGTCATGGGCAAGGAAACTGTAAAAGGCAAGACAGGCTATATAACAATGATAGGCTCAAATCAGTGCAGCTTCAGAACAAGTGAGGCTCCCGGCTATAATCCGCAGATAACAACGACAGTTCAGACTGTGACTGACGCAAACGGACAGCCAGTGACTATTCAGACTGAGACTACGACCACAACTGCCGCAACTCAGCCGGAAGAGCCTGTATATGAGGATAATGTCTACGAAAATGATTATAATTACGACGAAAATTACTACGATGACGGCTACGTCGATAATTACTATGACGACGGAGCTTATCAGGAGGATTACAACGGCGGCGAGGTCTATTACGGCGAATAACGGCTGAAAAAATAGACAAAATGTGCTTTTTGATTGCTGCAATATTGTGTAAATTTGCAGAAATTTAAAAAAATGCCGGAGACACTTGAAAAAAACACTTCAGTATGTTACAATAATAAGTGTATTTGTAATGAGTAATATATATTTATATAAAAACAGAAAAAACAATAGGAGGAGTTTAAATGTCTGATTTTAATTACGAGGAAGCCTTTGAGCCGGACGTAAATATAAAGGTTATCGGTGTCGGCGGCGGCGGCGGAAACGCCCTGAACTGCATGGTGGAGTCAGGAGTTAATAATATTGAATATATCGCAGTCAATACAGACGCAAAAGCTTTGAATAAATCAAAAGCTACAACAAGAATACCTATCGGAGCAAAGCTTACTAAGGGCAGAGGTGCAGGAAATAAGCCTGAGATAGGTCAGAGATCTGCTGAGGAAAACAGAGATGAGATCGAAACACACCTTAAAGGTGCTGATATGATCTTCATTACTGCCGGAATGGGCGGCGGTACAGGTACAGGAGCAGCTCCTGTAGTTGCAAAGATCGCTCAGGAAATGGATATCCTCACTGTTGCTGTTGTTACAAAGCCTTTCGCTTTCGAGAGAGAGCAGAAGATGATTCAGGCTGAAAAAGGTATTGCTGAGCTGAGAAAGTATGTCGATTCCCTTATCGTTATACCTAATGAAAGACTTCTTGTAGGTCTTGACAAGCCCCTTACAATGATGCAGTCCTTTGAGCTTGCCGATGACGTTCTTAAAACAGGTGTAAAGAGTATCTCCGATCTTATTGTTGAGGAAGGCTACATAAACCTTGACTTTGCCGATGTTTCCACTATCATGAAGGGCGCAGGCTACGCTCACATGGCTATCGGTCACGGCTCAGGCAAGGATAAGGCTAAGGAAGCTGCAAATGCTGTTATCTCCAGCCCGCTTCTTGAGACATCTATCTCCGGTGCTAAGAGACTCCTTATTAATATCGCTATGTCTGAGGACATACTCTCCTCTGATGTTGACGCAGCTACAAAGATGATTACAGATACTGCTGCTGATGGTGTTGAATTTATCTTCGGTACTGCATTCAAGGAAGATATGCAGGACGAAATGCAGATTACTGTTATTGCTGCAGGCTTTGACGATTTTGGCGATGACGGTGCTGAGGCTTCTTCTGAGGAAGATGTAATTCAGATAGACAATCCTCTCATTGACGGTCTTGGACTTGATACTTCAAAGCCGTCCTCCTCTACACAGGACGACGATCTTGAAGCAATTTTCAAGATGCTTGGCAACTAAATAAAGTTATATATTGCGCAGCTTCGGTATGTAGCTGCGCTTTAATATTTTACGAAAGAAATCAGAAATTGTTAAATTTTTGGCGGTGAACAGTGGTGAAAAATCTGTAAATAGATATTATTTGTTGTAAATTCACTAAAATCTGCCTTAAAATTCTACATTATAGATGTTGAAATGTTGTGAATTATATGGTATAATTAATAAGAGGTTTTATAGCAACGCCGCACAAAGACTGTATTGCTTTGTGCAAAAGACTTAACCAAAATGAAGGACAGTCCTTGTGCGGCGTTACTTAATCATTATAGCCCTTGAATTTTTACTTTTGCCGCAGCTTTTAAGCCTGCGGGGAACGGAGTGTATCATGCAAGAACCAACAGTGTTAAGAACAACTAAGATCGGCGGCGGTTTCGTTAAAGAGGACGTTATGCAGTACCTCGATGAGCTTAATTCCAAAATCGTAGGCCTTGAGGAAGAACTGGCTAACGCTAAGGACAGCGGTCCTACCGATCCGCAGGAAATTGTAAAATACAGAAAACAGATCGATTCCTTACAGGAAAAGCTCAATGCTTCAAATAATGCGCTCAGAGCAGCTAAAACTGAGCTTGACGCTGCAAAAAAACAGCACGAACAGGATCAGGCTCTTATCAATCAGCTCAGATCCGGCAAGGGCGGAGCTGCTCCGGCTGCCGGTCAGGCTCAGCCGCAGGCAAATGCTGCTGAACTTGCTGCTGCAAAGGCTGAGATAGATAAGCTTAAAGCTCAGGCTAAGTCCTACGAGGAGAAGCTTGCCGCTGCTCAGGCTGCAGCTCAGAAAAATGCCGCAGCTGGCGCTAACAGCAATGCAAATACTCCTGCAAACGCTGCTCAGGCTGCCGAGCTTCAGAAGATTAAGTCAGATATGGCAAGAATTACTTCCGAACTCTCTGCAAAGAATAAGGAGCTTGCTGCAAAAACAAATGAGCTTGAAAATAAAACCCGTGAAGCTGCTGAAAAGTCAGATGCTATTGCTAAGCTTACTAAGGAAAAGGAGTCTGCTGTAGCTGAAAAGAATGCTGAGATAAGCAAGCTTAATGACGAAATTGCAAGTCTCAAGGAGGCTGCTTCCGATCCTACAGCTCAGATGGGACTGCTCTTTGCTGAGGCTCAGAAAACTGTTAATAATCTCAAGAATCAGGCTAAGATCGATGCTGAGAAAACAACTAAGGAAGCTAATGAAACAGCTGAGCGTGTTAAGAGAGAGGCAAACGAAGAAGCTGCAAAGACTATTGAAAGTGCAAATACAACTGCTGCTGCCTGCGTTAAGGAAGCTAATGACCAGGCTGCAAAGACTATCAAAGAAGCTAATGAACAGGCTGAACAGACTATTAAAGAGGCTAACAGCCACGCTGATACTGTTAATGAGATGTCTGCTGCCGTTCGCAAGCTCCTCATTAATGAAATAGAGAGCGTAAGCACTAAATTCAGTGATATTGCAGGTATGTTTACCAGTCTTTCTACTCAGGCTTCTGACAGAATGAATGAGGCTCAGTCCGTATTCGATGAAGCAAGAAAGAATATCGACGACAACGAGAGTGCTGATGTTAAAAAGACGGTAGCTCCTACAGCTTCTTTTGAAGCTAAAAAAGCTCCCTCTGCTGCTGTGAAACCCAGTGACAAGCCCTCTGCTTCATATCAGAACCAGTCCGCTCAGTCACAGACCAGCAAGCCTGCATACACTCAGACTCATGAAAACAAGCCCTCCAAGAAGGCTTCCAATTTCAATTTTGATATGTCTGAGCTTCTTAAGGCTGCTGAGGAAGAGGCTGCCCGCAATCCTCAGGAATAATTATATTATACTGCTGTGGCTCCGTTTTTCGGAGCTGCAGGACAGTATATGATACATTTGCGCTTTTCAGGTGTGCTGATTTTTCTGCATAAACGACAGTAAACAGTGAGAATTACAGGTGAAAGATTTGCTTGATTCAGATGATTTCTGCCGCAAAACCGACTGCGAGCTTGCGGCGCTTTCTAAAAATAACAGAGCTGCCGTCAGTGTACTGCTGTCACGGTACTCCGGGCTTATTTTGGTAAAATCTCAGATTTATGCAAATTCCGGTGCGGACTCCGATGACCTCCGGCAGGAGGGATTACTGGGACTATTCAGTGCTATCTGTTCATACAGACCGGATAAGGGAGCTAAATTCTCCACTTATGCTGAGATATGTATTGAGAACAGAATGAGAACCTTTCTTGCAAGAGGAAGATGCAGAGCCGAATCACTGGTGGAAAATATTGATGAGCTTTCTGAGCTTCACGCTGAGCCGGTAAACGAAACACCTGAAAGCATTTATCTCTATAAGGAGTATTTTTCAGAGCTTTTCAGCCGTATACGGTCTGTTCTGTCTGATGCGGAATACAGAGTATTTTCCCTCTGCGTCAACGGCGTTTCCTATAAAAAAGCTGCGGAGACACTGGGCGTATCTGAAAAATATGTCGATAATGCTATGCAGAGAGCAAGGCGAAAGATCCGTGCTCTTATACAGCGGTAACGCTGTCTCTACATGACCGGGTAGCTTAACTCACAGAGCGTTGTTTATGCTTGGCTCCGAATCAGGCTCTAAGGGCGTATATCAAAGGTGTTGGTGTAAATCCAGCTATGGTCCAATTTTTTTAAGTGAGGTATTTAAAATGTACGAAGACAAGACATTGGTGTGCAAGGAATGTGGAAATGAGTTCGTTTTCACAGCAGGCGAACAGGAATTCTATGCTGAGAAAGGCTTTGAAAATGAGCCTCAGAGATGCAAGAGCTGCCGTGACGCAAGAAAAAATGCAAGCAGAGGCGAAAGAGTTATGTATACCGCTACCTGTGCATCATGCGGAGGAGAGGCTAAGGTTCCTTTTGAACCCAAAGAGGGCAGAGCTGTTTATTGCAGCGAATGCTTCGCTAAGATGAACGAGGGCTGATAAACCTGAAAATCCATTGAATTTCCGACAGAACGGGTTCAAGCAGCACAGCTTTTGCTGTGCTTTGGATTTTTCATGAGCAGTGAGTATAATACAGCCTGACCTCATACAATATAATGGGGACAGGCTTTATACAAATTCATGCAAAAATGAAAGGAAGATGTAAAATGCAGATTACAAAGGACACTATCATCGGAGATATTCTTGACGCTGATTTTGACGCAGCTCCCTATTTCCTTGAAATCGGAATGCACTGTCTTGGCTGTCCGGCTTCAAGAGGAGAAACTATTGAACAGGCTTGCGCTGTTCATGGCACAGATCCCGATGCGCTTGTTGAAAAGCTGAACGCTCATTTTGCAAATAAGTAAAGGTCACCTCTAAAAAACACCGGCTAACGCCTTATCACCTCATCTGCTTGCAGATTTTCCGTCATAGCGCACAGAAATTCCTTGACATACGACAGTATGCCTGCGAAATTTCTATGCACTCTGAAAAAAAATCTGACTGCGCATCTGAGGCACTATGTTTTTTAGAGTTGACCTAAATTATCATTCAGCGTGCTGCAAAAACGGCACGCTATATTTTTTGAGGTGTATTTATAGTATGCTGGATAACAGATTGAAGCTTTGCGCAGAAATGGTAAACGGTTCGGGTATTGTTTGCGATGTGGGAACTGACCATGCCTATCTTGCGGCAGAGCTTATTAAAACAGATAAATGCCGCAGAGTTATTGCCTCCGATATAAAACAGGGACCACTTGATGCGGCGGCAAAAACCGTTGAAAAGTCGGGAGTAAAGGAAAAAGTGGAGCTTGTACTCTCTGACGGACTTGAAAATATCTCCCTCAATGGAGTAAGTGATGTTGTAATTGCCGGAATGGGCGGCGAAACTATAGCCGACATTATCGACAGATGTGTCGGGCTTTGTAATCCTGATGTACAGCTTGTGCTCCAGCCTATGACAAAAGCCGAAGTCCTCAGAAAGTATCTGGGAGAAAAGGGCTTTGCCGTTGACAATGAGAAAATTGCTGTGGACGGAGAAAAAATGTATGTGGTCATGGCGGCACACTACAGCGGCGTGAAAAGATTTGTCAGCGAAAAGGAGTCGCTTACCGGACTGCTTCAGCCTGACACAGACCAGTCAGAAGCATTTATTCAGCGTAAAGCGGCGAAGCTTAAAAAAATAGCAGAACAGCTTCTTTCCGGCGGAAAGGAAAAGGAGGCTGCTCATTACCATTCTCTTGCAGTGCAGCTGACCTCCGGCAAGACGTACTATGACCGTGATGAAATTTACAGCTGTCTTAACTCGGTCTATCCCTTTTCAGCTCAGGAAAAATGGGATAATTCCGGAATGCTTGCCGAAGGCGCCGAAAAGGTTTCAAGAGTTCTGCTGACACTTGATATTGATAATAAAGCAGTTTCCGAAGCTGTTTTCTGCGGTGCAGAAATGATAATCTCTCACCACCCTGTTATTTTCAGTCCGCTGAAAAAAATTTGCAGGAATACTCCTGTGTGGCAGCTGATTCGTGGGGATATAACGGCGATTTGTATGCATACTAATGTTGACAGGTCTTCGGAGGGCACAAACGGCGTTATCCTGCGGAAAATTTCAGAAAGGTATGAGCTTTCGGGTGAGCCAGAATTTCTGGAGGACTGCGGAGATGGCACAGGCATAGGATATATCTGTGAGCTTAAAGAAGAAACCGGTTCAGTTCAGTTCGGCGAATTTCTCCGTGAGATTTTCGGCTGTGACACTGTTCGGGTAAATTCCTGCCGCTCAGAAACTATAAAGCGCATTGCCTTTTGTTCAGGTTCAGGTGGAAGTATGCTTGGTGAAGCTGTAAGCCATAACTGCGACGCATATATAACAGGCGATGTGAAGCATGATGTATGGATTGATGCAAATAACAGCGGAATCACTCTCTACGACTGCGGACATTTCCACACGGAGAATCCTGTTCTTGAGGAATTCCGGTATGTCCTTGAAAGAAACTTTCCGCTGTTAGATGTAATTATTGCCGGCAGCTCCGCAGATCCTGTTGATTACATAAGGTAGGCGGCTTATGGGAATTTTTACTTGTCCGGTTTGCGGAAAAATACTGGAAATGAGCGGCAGAAGCTACAAATGCTCAGAAAATCACAGTTTTGACTGTGCAAAAAGCGGATATGTCAATCTGCTGATACCTAAACACGCCGGAAAAACTGTTCACGGTGACAATAAGCTTATGGTTCAGGCAAGGCGCAGTTTCCTTGACAAAGGCTATTATGCACCTCTCAGAGAAGCTCTTGGCAGTGCTGCGGAAAAATATTACAGCGGCGGAGCTGTCCTTGATGCAGGCTGCGGAGAGGGGTACTATACATCTGTGCTTTCGGAAAAGCTTGCAGAAGCGGAGATTTACGGCATTGATATATCAAAAACGGCAGTTGATTATGCAGCAAAAAGGTGCAGGAAAGTCTCCTTTGCAGCGGCAAGCGTGTTTCATATTCCGGCAGCTGACAAGGCATTTTGTATGCTTACAACGCTGTTTGCTCCCTATTGCGGAGAGGAATACCGCAGAATTCTTCGCAGTAACGGAATAATGATAATGGCTATTCCGTCAGAGCTTCACTTGTGGGAGCTGAAGCAGGCAGTTTATGACACTCCCTATAAAAATGAGGTAAAGCCCTATGAGCTTGACGGCTTTGAGCTTGCGGAAAAAAATAGGCTCAGCTACAGGATAACCCTTGAATCTGCAGAGGACATACAGGCACTTTTTGCTATGACGCCCTATTTTTACAGGACAGGAAAGGAACAGCAGCAGCGGCTGGAGGCACTGGACAGCCTTGATACTCAGGTGGATTTTGAGCTGCTGATTTATAGGAAAGTAAACTGAAAGGAATGATACAATGGCACTTGACGGAGCGTTTCTCTGCGCAGTAAAAAATGAACTTCTGACACTTGTGGGAGGTCGTGTGGAGAAGATTCACCAGCCCTCACGGGAGGAAATTATTATAACTATAAGAACACGCAGCGGCAGCAGAAAAATATTTATCTCAGCCAATGCAGGCAGTGCAAGAGTTCACATAACTGAAAACTCTGTGGATAATCCCCAGACACCCCCTATGTTCTGTATGCTTCTAAGAAAGCATCTGGGCAGCGGAAAGCTTATCGGTGTACGTCAGGACGGACTGGAACGCATAATCTTCCTTGATTTTGAATGTGTGAACGAGCTTGGAGACGTTGTAACAATTACTCTTGCCTGCGAAATAATGGGACGGTGCTCCAATCTGATAATCATTGATCAGGAGGGAAAAATAATCGACAGCATCAAGCGTGTTGATGAGGAAATGTCCCGTGAACGAATGGTTCTGCCGGGAATGAGATATACTATGCCGCCAAGAAGCAGCAGACTTAACTTTCTGACCTGTGAGCCTGAACAGATAACGGAGTGTATCAGGTCTGCCGGAGCTGCGGAGCTTTCAAAGGCACTTGTAAGGAGCTTTGAGGGCATTTCGCCGCTGCTTGCCCGTGAATGGACTTTTTTTGCCGGCAGAGGTGCTCATCTTGAAGCTGACAGTATGTCACAGGATAATCTCGACCGGCTGCTGTACATTATTAAAAAAACACGCAATCAGCTTCTAAGCGGCGAATGCTGCTTTACGGCAGTCAGCGACAGGGACGGCAATTTAAAGGAATTTTCCTTTATCCGTCTGTCGCAGTTCGGCACACTTATGTATACGAAAGAGCTGCCGTCGGCTCATGAGCTGCTGGACTACTTTTACTCCGAGAGGGACAGGACTGCACGTACAAAACAGCGTGCCAATGACCTTTTCAAGTTCCTTGTGAATCTTTCAGAGCGTACCTCACGGCGTCTTGCCGTGCAGAGGGAGGAGCTTGCAGCCTGCGCTGACAGAGACAGGCTCAGGCTCTGGGGTGACCTTATTTCAGCAAATATGTATCGTATCAGCAAGGGTGACAGTTCTGCCGTTCTGGAGAATTTCTACGAGGAGGGAAGTCCTGCCGTTGAAATAAAGCTTGATGTGCGGAAAACTCCCTCTCAGAATGCCCAGCATTACTACAGCGAATATAAAAAAGCTGTTACAGCTGAACAGAAGCTGACTGAGCAGATCACAAGGGGTGAGGAGGAGCTTCAGTATATTGACAGTGTATTTGACGCACTGACAAGGGCGGCTTCGGAGAACGATATAATTCAGCTGCGGCTGGAGCTTCATGAACAGGGCTATATAATATCTGCCGGAAAAAAAGGCAAGCCGCCGAAAGCGCTTCCTCCTCTGGAGTATAAATCCAGTGACGGCTTTACAATACTTGTCGGACGGAATAACAGGCAGAACGACCAGCTTTCCCTGAAATTTGCGGAAAAGAGTGATATGTGGCTTCATACGCAGGCGATAACAGGCTCTCATGTTCTGATACTCACTGACGGTGCAGTACCTCCTGACAGAACCATTGAGGAGGCTGCCATAATCGCCGCAGTCAACAGCAGCGGCAGAGCTTCAAACCTTGTTCCTGTGGACTACTGCCTTGCACGGTATGTTAAGAAGCCCTCCGGTGCAAAGCCGGGTAAGGTGATTTTCACCAATTACACCACTGCCTTTGTAAGACCGGACACTGAGCTTGAACAGCGTCTGAGAGTAAAGTGAGAAACAGGAGAATATTATGAAAAATAAAAAACTTGGAAAGGAATTTTTCAGCCGTGACGCTCTTGACGTTGCACCGGAGCTTGTGGGTAAAATTCTCGTTCACAGGCTGCCTGACGGTACAGAGCTGAGAGAACGCATTGCTGAAACGGAGGCGTATCGTGGCGAGGAGGACCTTGCCTGTCACGCTTCAAAGGGCAGAACTCCACGTACTGAGCTTCTTTACGGCGAAAGCGGAATCATATATATTTATCTCTGTTACGGTATGCACTGGCTTATGAACGTTATTACCGGCGAAAAGGATTCTCCGCAGGGAGTTCTTATCCGTGCCGGAGCTGACCACAAGGGACCGGCAAAGCTGACTAAGGCACTGCAGATCGACGGCAGCTGCAATGGTTCTCCCATATACGACAACAGCGAAATATGGATAGAGGACGACGGCTTTGTTCCGGAGCTGAAAAAAGCTCCGAGAGTAGGAATAGACTATGCCGGTGATTACTGGAAAAACGTGGAGTGGAGGTTTATAGCCAAAAAGGAGTAGCCTATGAATGTTCGTTGCATTGGTGTTAATACGGTTCACGGAGAGGACTACAAGGTCAGCGGAAGAAAAACTGACAGTGACTATATGCTGATTCTTATGAAAAGCGGCGGCAGCTTTGACTTTGGCAGGGGTGACGTTAGGGCGGAAAGTGATTCTGTAATTATCTATGATAAAAATTCCGTCAGGAATTACGGGGGAGACGGCGGCGTTTTTATCTGTGACTGGATATGCTTCGATATGGAGGGGGACAGTGACTTTCTTGAAGCACTGGAACTGCCGCTGGAAACGATTATCCCTTTTAGTGAAGCAGAGCTTCTTTCAGGCATTATCCGCAGCATTGCCGCAGATTTTTACTCCGCAGGCTCACAGCGTGCAAAAACAATGGATTCACAGTTGAAAATGCTGCTTTACAAGGTGAAAGAAGCGTGCTGTCCGAGAGGAGTAGTTCAGCAGAGTGCAGATCCTCATTATACCGTGCTGAACGAGCTTCGGGAACGAATTTACCGTAATCCTCAGCTGAAATGGAGCGTTGACGCAATGGCGGCAGATGTCAATATGTCCCGTTCCTATTTTCAGCATATTTATCGTGAGATTTTCGGTGTGTCCTGTATATCGGACGTAATAAACGGCAAAATCGAAAAGGCAAAGGAAATATTAAGCGAGACTTCCTGTACTGTTTCTCAGGCGGCTGCGATGTGCGGCTACGATAATGAGGAGCATTTTATGCGCCAGTTCAAAAAGCTTGTGGGGGTAACTCCTACTGCTTACAGAAAGAAATCCTGATACTGTCTAAAACACTGCTTGATTTACTGCTTTGTCAGGGGGACGCCGCTCCCAACGGTCGCCCGTACCCTCTGTCACTTCGTGACATCTCCCTACACCGTAGGGAGTCACCCCTCGTTCACCCCCTGCCAAAGGGTTAATAAACCCTTTGGAATCCCACTCTGC
>JAEDLA010000267.1 GCA_016295545.1 Oscillospiraceae bacterium
TGAGACGTGGGATTCCAAAGGGACAATGTCCCTTTGGCAGGGGGTAAGGGGGATGGCGTCCCCCTAAAATAGCTGCCGTACAGGTAAAAATTGATTTCTGTGACGCAGAAATACTGCCATACTTCGCATACGGAGGATTATAATGGATAAGGAATCAGCAAAGCTCAGGGTAAGGGAGCTTACCGGACAGCTTGAAAAATACAGCTACAGCTACTATGTTCTTGATAATCCGGAGATAACCGACTATGAGTTCGATATGCTCATGCAGGAGCTTAAAGCTCTGGAGGAGCAGTATCCGGAGCTTGTGTCTCCCCAGTCTCCGACGCAGAGAGTAGGAGGTATTGCATTAAATACCTTTGAAAAGGTGGAGCATCAGGTGCAGATGGCAAGTCTGCAGGACGTTTTCTCCTTTGAACAGGTTCAGAGCTTTGTGACAAAATGCGGCGAGGAGCTTTCAAAGCCTGAATTTACAGTTGAGCCGAAAATTGATGGATTGTCCGTTTCACTGGAATATACCGACGGAATTTTCACACGGGGTTCAACGAGAGGAGACGGATTTGTGGGGGAGGACGTTACAGCTAATATGAAAACTATACGTTCAATACCTCTACGGCTGGAAAATGCTCCGGAGTATCTTGAAGTAAGGGGCGAGGTATATATGCCCCGTGAAAGCTTTTTTGAACTTGTTGAAGCACAGGAAATCGAGGGTGAACAGCCTTTTAAAAATCCCAGAAACGCAGCGGCAGGCTCACTGAGACAGAAAAATCCGAAAGTCACGGCTCAGCGAAAGCTGGACATATTCATATTCAATGTTCAGCAGTGTCGTGGAAAAAGCTTCTCCACACACAAGGAGTCACTTGACTATCTTCGGGAGCTTGGTTTCAAAACTGTTCCCTCATATAAGCTGTGCAGCAGATACGATGAGATATGCTCGGAGATAGACAGCATTGGTGATGAAAGAGCCGGCTTCTCCTTTGATATTGACGGAGTTGTTGTCAAGGTAAATGACCTTGAACAGCGTGAAATTATGGGCGCAACAGCCAAAACTCCCAAATGGGCAGTGGCGTATAAATTTCCGCCTGAGGAAAAGGATACAAAGCTCCTTGATATTGAGGTGAATGTAGGCAGAACAGGTGCAATAACTCCTGTAGCAGTCTTTCAGCCCATTACTCTTGCCGGAACAAGCGTTTCCCGTGCAGTGCTTCACAATCAGGACTTTATTGATGAGAAGGACATACGAATCGGTGACGTAATTACTGTCAGAAAGGCAGGGGAGATAATTCCGGAGGTACTTAAATCCGTAAGCCATGAGGAAAATTCTGTTCCTTTCCGTCTGCCGGAGGTCTGTCCGGTATGTGGTGCGGCTTCGGTGAGAGATGAGGGCGAAAGCGTGCTTCGCTGTCCGAATGTTCAGTGTCCGGCACAGCTCCTGAAAAATATGATTCACTTTGCTTCAAAGGGTGCAATGAACATTGACGGACTTGGCTCGGCAAGCATGAAACAGCTTGTGGAAAGCGGACTGGTAAAGTCTCCGGCTGACCTGTACTCACTGAAAAAGGAGCAGATAGTATCACTGGAGGGTTATGGAGACAAATCTGCTGAGAATCTCATAAAAGCAATTGAGAATTCCAAAAAAGCCGGACTGAGCCGGCTGGTCTATGCACTTGGCATACGCAATATCGGACAAAAAGCGGCGGAGCTTCTCTGTAACCGTTTTCCCTCAATGGACAGGCTTCTTGAAGCTGACAAGGACGAGGTTGCGGAGATTTCCGGCTTCGGAGATGTTATGGCGGAAAGCGTTGTAAACGCTCTGAAAGAGCCTCACCGGATAGAACTGATAGAGCGGCTGAGAGCTGCCGGAGTTACCATGGAACATGAAAGCAGGACTGTGGGAGACAACCGCTTCGGAGGACTGACCTTTGTGCTGACGGGAACTCTCCCCACAATGAAGCGAGACGAAGCGAAAAAGCTTATCGAGAGCTTCGGCGGAAAGGTATCAGGCTCGGTGTCAAAAAAGACCAGCTTCGTTGTTGCCGGAGAGGACGCAGGCAGCAAGCTGACAAAGGCTCAGGAGCTTGGCGTGGAGATAATCAGCGAGGAAGAGCTGATTGAGAAAACTATTAATGAGGCAATAAAATAACTATAAAAAGCGGCGAAGCCGCACGGGGGATTCCAAAGGGTTTATAAACCCTTTGGCAGGGGGTGTAAGAGGGGGACAGAGTCCCCCTGACAAAGTAGTAAATCAAGCGAAGCGATGATTTACGGACGCTTCAGCATTACTTCCTTCGGCTTGCCCGACGAAGAAATTATCGATATTTAATTGCCGAAATAATAAATAGTCATGCTATAGAGCAAGAATAATGATAAAGTCACTCATTTAAATATACACTAAACAAGGAGGAAATTTCATGAGTATTGAC
>JAEDLA010000268.1 GCA_016295545.1 Oscillospiraceae bacterium
TGAAATTGCATAATGATTTGAAGAATTGTTGTAAATCATATTGATACATCTTTGAATATGTGTTATAATTATATGCAGTTATATTTTTAGTTATGAAAGGCGTTGCATTAAAAATGAATTATAAATTTTCAGAAAAGGTTTCCGGACTTCAGGCGTCGGCTATCAGAGAAATTCTGAAGTTTACTGCCGACCCGGAAGTCATTTCCTTTGCAGCCGGAAATCCTGCACCGGAGGCATTCCCGACGGAAGAAGTCGGAAGAATATCAGCTGATATTCTTAAAAATGACCCGATACTTGCTTTGCAGTACAACATTTCTGAGGGATATCTGCCGCTGAGAGATACTTTAAAGGAGAGAATGGCGGCTAAAGGCTGCTTTAACAGGGATAATGACGACCTTTTAATCACATCCGGCGCACAGCAGGCCATTGAGCTTGCCTGCAAGGTGCTCTGCAACGAGGGTGATACCCTTATCGCTGAAGCGCCGAGCTTTATCGGTTCTCTCAACGCTTTCCGTTCCTACAACGTAAACCTTGTGGGCGTTGAACAGGAAGAGGGCGGCATGAAGCTTGATGTTCTTGAGGACGTGCTTAAAAACGCAGCCGGACAGAAAGTCATTTACGTTATCCCAAATTTCCAGAACCCGACAGGCTCTACAATGTCCCTTGAAAAGAGAAAGGGTATATACGAGCTTGCATGCAAATATAACGGCATCATCATCGAGGACAACCCTTACGGTGACCTGAGATTTGCCGGAGAGAGTGTTCCGTCCATCAAGAGCATGGACACTGAAAACAGAGTTATCTATGCGGGAAGCTTTTCCAAGATTCTTGCACCGGGACTTCGTGTAGGCTATGCCTGCGCTCCTAAGGATATATTCCAGAAGATGGTAGTCTGCAAGCAGGTTTCAGACGTTCACACAAGCATCTGGCCGCAGCTTATCTGCTACAGATTCCTCACTGAATGTGACCTTGACGAGCATTTTAAGAATCTGCGCCTTATCTACAAGAGAAAATGCGGTCTTATGCTTGAAAATATGGACAAGTGTTTCTCTAAAAAGGTAACATACACACGTCCTGAGGGCGGTCTGTTTATCTGGGCTACACTTCCGGAGGGAAGTGACATGATGGGATTCTGCACAAAGGCTGTTAAGGATTACAAAATCGCAGTTGTTCCGGGTACTGCTTTTATGATAAACGAAAGCGACAGGACAAATTCATTCCGTCTTAACTTCTCAACACCGACAGATGAGCAGATTGTAAAGGGTATTGAGATACTCGGCGGCATGACAAAGGATATGCTTGACTAATAAAATAATCTTAAAACTAACAAGGCGCACCGCCCGCCGGAAAAGGCGGTCCCGCAGGATATGCGGTGAAAGGAGATTAAAATGGCAAAAAAACGCTCTGTTCTTGACAGATACACAACATCACAGAAATATATAGTTTCAAGAGGAAAGGCTCTGACTTTCCCGGCTGCACCGTTTAAAAAGGAAATCGGTCCGAATGACGTTTACGGCGCTGTAATTGATATGCCTATGTCGCCGACAATTCTGGCGTCACTGGTATGCTTTATCAACGGCTCTGCAAACATTTATTTTAACTTAGGCGGCGAGTATATCAATGCTGCTGCACGCTACAGAGGAGTTGCACAGGCGTCTTTTGACTTTATCAGACTTGCAAATGACTGTCTTGACTGCTGTACAAAGACAACAAAGTTTGATATGCCTGTTGCCGGCAAGAACTATGTTTACTTCCTTACAAAAAACGGCGTTTACATGACAGAGATCATTCCTAATGCTATCGCCAAGGAAGACGAATCAAAGAGAAAGATTTTCAATATGTATCAGCGTGTTATGGCTCAGCTGAGAATCGCTCAGATGAAGGATCAGGCTGCCGGAGTAAGCAGCGGCAATGTGAATGACTGATTAAGAACCTGTCTGTACAGGTTTTAAAAAGAGGAAATTTAACAGAAATTCATATAAAAAAACATTAGTTTTCAATCTTTTTTACAAACTTGTAAAAAACTATTGCTTTTTTCCCGATTTTAATGTACTATATAAATTGTCAGAAAAACAGGGTGATGTTATGGTAGAATTTCAGCGCAAGGAACATTATGATATTAATGATCTGCGTGAGATCATGGCGATTCTCCGCTGTCCGGACGGCTGCCCGTGGGACAGGGAACAAAATCATCAGTCGATCAGAAACGACTTCATAGAAGAAGTTTACGAGGCTGTCGAGGCTATCGACCTTGACGATACGGAGCTGCTCAGAGAAGAACTTGGGGACGTTCTCCTGCAGGTTGTTTTCCACTGCCGTATTGAGGAGGAAAAGGAAAGCTTTGATTTTGACGATATCTGTGATGAGCTTTGTCAGAAGCTTATTATAAGACATCCTCATGTTT